>JAJZHU010000080.1 GCA_021798375.1 Pseudomonadota bacterium
AATCGGCAATTGATCGAGCGGCGCATCCACATTCACCCCCAGCGCCGTAAGCACATCGGCGGCGCCGGAGCGCGACGACAAGGCGCGATTGCCGTGTTTGGCCACCGTAACGCCCGCACCCGCCAGTACGAAACTGGTGGCGGTGGAGATATTAAGCGTGCCGTGGCCATCGCCGCCGGTGCCGCACACGTCGATCGCGCCGGGAGGGGCCTTGACCGCGATCATGCGGGCGCGCATGGCGCGAACCAGGCCCGCTAGCTCGGCCACCGTTTCGCCGCGCACGCGCAGCGCCATCAAAAGCCCGGCGATCTGGATCGAATTGGCGGCGTTTTCCATCAGCGCGCCGAAGATGTTCTCGGCCTCGGTGGCGGACAGGGGAATGCCGGTGGCGACACGTTGCAACACCGGTTTGAAATCGGATATCGACAAATTGGACATCGGCACGGGCGTTAAGCAGCCTGCCGCGCGGGGGTGTTGCTGCCCCGGGCAATGCGCAGGAAATTGCCCAGGATTTCATGGCCGAATTGCGAGGCGATGCTTTCGGGGTGAAATTGCACGCCGAAAATCGGCAGCGTGCGGTGGCGCAGCCCCATGATCAGGCCGTCTTCGGTGAAAGCGGTGGCTTCCAGGGCGGCGGGCAGGGTGACGGCATCGACGATCAGGCTGTGATAGCGGGTGGCGGCAAAGGGCGAGGGCAGGCCGGTGAAGATATCGCTGCCGTGATGAAAGATCTGATGCACTTTGCCATGCACCGGTTCGGGCGCGCGGATCACGTCGCCGCCGAAGGCCTGGCCGATGGCCTGATGACCCAGACAGACGCCGAACAAGGGGATGCGCCCGGCGGCGGCCTTGATCAGATCCAGGCAAATTCCGGCCTCGCCTGGGGTGCAGGGGCCGGGGGACAGCACGATGGCTTCGGGGGCGCGGTCGATCGCGTCGGCCACGCCGATGGCGTCGTTGCGCACGATTTCGCATTCGGCGCCCAGGTCACCCAGGAAGTGAACGAGGTTGAAGGTAAAGCTGTCGTAATTGTCGATGAGCAGGATCATGCGGCGCAATTTGCGCAACAAGTGGTGGCGGGTCAATCAGAGTTTCTGCATGGCTCGGCGTTTGTGGCGCCGGATTATGCGTGTGCCGGAGGGGGTATGTTTTTGGCGCGGTTGCCAAAGAACGCCGCGGAGGCCGCGGATTTGACATCGCGCAGGCTGTTGAATGTCGAGCCGTTGAGTTCTTCCACGCGATCGTCGGTGGCGACAAAACGGAAATTTTGCTTGGTTTGCACAGCGGCGCCCACGAAGATGCCGTTGATATCGATGATGGAAGATTTAAGCATTTTTTTACCTTGCGCTCGGTCAGAGCGCTCTCCTGTTTATGACGGCGGGTTAGGGCGGGGCAGCGGCCCCGATAGGCAGTCCAAAACACCAACACATTCGCAGCGAGATCACAAAAACATGCGGGGCAATTCCCTTCGGCAAGGCGATATATACCAAATATTTCCTTGAAAATCAATTCACTAACATTTTTTTTAATGAAATTTTCCACCTACGAAACTTCACTGTTGTTGACTGTGTCGAGCTTTGTTTTTTCGCCGGGCGGGTTATGGACCAAAAATTCGTTCCGAAGTGTGGCGTTTGCGTGAAAAAGATTGGCGGGTTAAGCCTGTCGTCCTTGCACACGGGAGAGACGAGAGATGGCTGAGAAAAAGCACGGTTGGAAACGCGAAGTGGCGGAATATGCGGCGATCATCGTCGCGGTTCTGGCCCTGCGCACTGTGCTGGTGGAGGCGCGCTATATCCCCTCCGCCTCGATGGAGCCGACTTTGTTGATCGGCGACGAGATCGTTACCAATAAATTTTCCTATGGTTACAGCATGGCCTCGTTGCCGTTCGGCAGCGTGCACGACGGCGCGACGCGGATCCTGGGCCACAACCCCAGGCGCGGCGATGTGGTGACATTCCGTTGGCCCGGCGATGGATCGGAAGTGTGGGTAAAGCGGGTGATCGGCCTGCCGGGCGATCATATCCAGATGATCGGGGGCGTGCTGCATATCAACGGCAAGGCGGTGGGGATCACGCCCGCGCCCGCCGGCATGGCCGAGGATGACGATGGCAGTTCGCGACCGGCGTTGCATTTTATTGAAACTTTGCCGAACGGGGTGACGCATCAGATTTATCAGTTCAGCATGGACGGACCTTTGAGCGAAACGCCGGACGTGTTGGTGCCGGATGGGTATCTGTTTGTGATGGGCGACGACCGCGACAATTCCTCGGATAGCCGCGTGCCGGTGGATCAGGGCGGGGTGGGGTTGTTGCCGGTGGGCAATCTGATCGGCCGGGTGGATTGGATTCTGGGCTCGTGGAATTTCGCGGCGCCGGGCGGGGTGATGGGCAAGCTTGAGGGGATCCGCTGGGGAAGGTTCTTTTCGGCGGTGAAGGGCGGCTGAGCGGGACGATTGAGACGGGATTGCTTCGCGATGCTCGTAACACGGCGCAGGGGGCCAATCGTTCCGCCGCTTATGATTTTCCGCTTCGTTGCAACAGCGGTTTTAAAAACCGCGCGGTGTGGCTGCGGGTAACTTTGGCCACTGCTTCGGGCGTGCCGGCGGCCACGATTTCGCCGCCGCCATCGCCGCCTTCGGGGCCGAGATCGAGGATCCAATCGGCGGTTTTGATCACCTCCAGATTATGCTCGATCACCACCACGCTGTTGCCCTGATCGACCAGGGCGTGCAGAACTTCCAGCAATTTGCGCACATCCTCGAAATGCAAACCCGTGGTGGGTTCATCGAGAATATACAGCGTGCGGCCGGTGGCGCGCCGGGCGAGTTCCTTGGATAATTTGATGCGTTGCGCCTCGCCGCCGGAAAGGGTGGTGGCTTGCTGGCCCAACGCGACATAGCCGAGCCCGACCTGTTGCAAAATGGTCAGGCGGTCGCGGATGCGATTTTGCGCGCTGAAATAGGGCACGGCTTCGTCAACGCTCATCGCCAGCACGTCGGAAATCGATTTGCCGCGAAATTTTATGTCCAAAGTTTCGCGGTTGTATCGCTTGCCTTTGCAGGTATCGCAGGTCACGAACACATCGGGCAGAAAATGCATTTCGATCTTTAATAATCCATCGCCCTGGCAGGCTTCGCAGCGTCCGCCTTTCACATTGAAGCTGAAACGGCCGGGTTTATAGCCGCGGGCGCGGGATTCCGGCAGTTCGGCGAACCAATCGCGGATCGGGGTGAATAATTCGGTGTAGGTGGCCGGATTGCTGCGCGGCGTGCGGCCGATCGGCGATTGGTCGATGTCGATGATTTTATCGAGCAACTCCAGGCCTTCGATGTGATCATAGGGCGCTGGCACCTGGCCCGATCCCATCAGGCGGCGCGAAATCGCCTTGTATAAGGTATCGACGATCAAGGTCGATTTGCCGCCGCCCGATACGCCGGTGATGCAGGTGAACAGGCCGAGCGGAATTTCGGCATCGATGTTCTTTAGATTGTTTCCGCGGGCGCCAATGAGTTTGATCACCCGTTTGGGATCGCGCTTGCGCCGCCGCGCGGGCACGGGAATTTTTTTGCGCCCCGATAGATAATCGCCGGTGATCGAGTCCGGGTTGGCCTCCACCTCGGCCGGCGTGCCCTGCGCCACTACATAACCGCCGGCAACGCCCGCCCCCGGCCCCATGTCGATCAGATGATCGGCGGAGCGAATGGCGTCTTCGTCATGTTCCACCACCAGCACCGTATTGCCCAGATCGCGCAGCCGGGTGAGCGTGCCGAGCAGGCGTTCGTTGTCGCGCTGGTGCAGCCCGATCGAAGGTTCGTCGAGCACATAAAGCACGCCGGTAAGGCCGGAGCCGATCTGGCTGGCGAGCCGGATGCGCTGGCTTTCGCCGCCCGAAAGCGTGGCCGAACCGCGCGACAGGGTGAGATAATCCAGACCGACATCGACCAGGAATTGCAGCCGGTCGTTGATTTCGCGCAAGATCCGCCGGGCGATTTCCCGGCGCTGCGGCGTAAGGGTGGGTTCCACCGCGCCGAACCAATCCAGCGCGCGGCGGATCGGCAGATCATTCACCTGCGCGATGTTGCAATCGGCCACGCGCACGCACAACGCTTCCGGCTTCATGCGTTGGCCCTGGCACACGGCGCAGGGTTTTTCGGCGCGGTAACGCGAAAGTTCCTCGCGCACCCACACGCTTTCGGAATCGCGCAGACGTTTTTCCAGATGCGCGATCACGCCGGAAAAGGGCTTGGTGACGGGGTAGGTCTTGTTGCCGTCTTTGTAGGTGATGGTGATGGTCTCGGTGGTGCCGTGCAGCACCGCATTTTGCACCTCGGTTGGAATATCGCACCAGGGCGTGTGGCGGCTGATTTTGAAATGTTTTGTCAGCGCCTGCAAGGTTTGGTCGTAAAACGGATTATCGACATTCGACCAGGGCGCCACGGCACCTTCGGCAATGGTTTTGCGCTCGTCGGGCACGATCAGATGCGGGTCGAAGAAACTTTCCACCCCCAATCCATCGCAGGCCGGGCAGGCGCCGTGCGGCGAGTTGAAACTGAACAGGCGCGGTTCGATTTCCGGCAGCGAAAAGCCGCTGACGGGACAGGCAAAACGTTGCGAAAACACGATGCGTTCGCCGCCGTCCGCGGGATCGGCATAGATGATGCCGTCGGCAAGGTTGAGCGCGGTTTCGATGCTGTCGGCCAGACGTGTCTCCAGGCCCGGGCGGATCACCAGTCGATCCACCACCGCATCGAGATCATGCTTGAGTTTCTTGTTCAGCAAGGGAACTTCGGTGATTTCGTACAAGGTTCCATCGACTTTGACGCGGGTGAACCCCTTGCGCTGCAATTCGCCCAATTCCTTGCGATATTCGCCCTTGCGATCGCGCACGATGGGGGCGAGCAGCAAAAACCGGCTGCCCTCGGGCATGGCCATCAGCCGATCGACCATCTGCGCCACGCTTTGCGCCTCGATCGGCAGGCCGGTGGCGGGGGAATAAGGCACGCCCACCCGCGCCCACAACAGGCGCATGTAATCGTGGATTTCCGTCACCGTGCCGACGGTACTGCGCGGATTTTTGCTGGTGGTTTTTTGTTCGATCGAAATGGCCGGGGAGAGCCCCTCGATTTGATCCACATCCGGCTTGCCGGCGAGTTCGAGGAATTGCCGGGCGTAGGACGACAGTGATTCCACATAGCGCCGCTGGCCCTCGGCATAGATGGTATCGAAGGCCAGAGACGACTTGCCGGAACCGGAAAGACCCGTGATGACAGTCAGTTGGTCGCGCGGAATTTCAACGTCGATGTTTTTCAGATTGTGCTCGCGCGCACCGCGCACGCGGATCGGACCAGACATATCGATACCCACTTGGTGTTCTTGGGATGTTCTCACCATGAAAGGGGGTGGAAGGCAAGAATCTTCTTTTGGGGATGGTTACGCCCTTTCGTCCACACCCCACAGCCAGGCCGCGCCGCGCACGCCGGAACTGTCGCCGTGGCTGGCGCGTCTGATGTCCGGCGCGCACAGATCGCTGAACACGAAAGGTTCGATCAGCCGCGCCAGATCGTTCGGGTAGTGCGGCAGGTTGGAAACGCCGCCGCCCAGCACGATGATGTCGGGATCGAGGAAATTCACCACCTGGGCCAGCGCGCGGGCGAGTCTGGCGGCGTGGCGATCGAGTGCGGCCTGGGCGTTTGCGTCTCCCGCCGCCGCCAGACCGGGCAGCAGGCCGCCATCCACGCCATCGGCGTCGCGCGCCAGGGCCGGGCCGGAGAGAAAGGATTCGATGCAGCCGCGGCGCCCGCACCAGCAAGCGGGGCCGGGGTATTCGGAAATTTCGGGCCATGGCAGCGGATTGTGGCCCCATTCGCCGGCCACATGATGCTTGCCGGTCAGCAATTTGCCGTCCACCACGATACCGCCGCCCACACCGGTGCCCAGGATCACCCCGAACACCACGCGCCCGCCCGCCCCCGCACCATCGGAGGCTTCGGAGAGGGCGAAGCAATTGGCGTCGTTTTCGATTCGCACCGGGCGGGCGAGCGCCGCCGACAGATCGCGGTCGAACGGGTGGCCGTTAAGCGCCACCGAGTTGGCGTTTTTCACCAAACCGGTGGCCGGGCTGATGATGCCCGGGATGCCCACGCCGACCGAACCCGTGGCGCCGAGTTCGCTTTCGGCGGCGCGCACCAACTGGTTGATGATTTCGATGGTGGCGCGATATTGCACCGCACCGCCGGCACTGGGGGTGGGCACACGCCGGCGCAGGGCGGTGCCGCCGTCGGGCTTCAGCGCCAGGATCTCGATTTTGGTGCCGCCCAGATCGATGCCGAATCTGATGTTGTTCATGCGCCCTACTATTGTCCGCGGCTGGCTCTTGCTCAAGAGGGGCATTTGGGCCGAGGATATGGCCGGAGTGGAACGGTGCTTGAACCCAGATGAATGAGACGATCCTCGATGTCAAAGGCATGACCTGCCCGTTGCCGGTGTTGCGGACCAATCGCGTTTTGCGCGGTTTGGACGCCGGGGCGCGGCTGCGCGTATTGGCGACGGATCGCGCTTCGGTGGCGGATTTTCAGATTTATTGCCGCGAATCCGGTCATGCGTTGCTGTCGTGGAGCGAGGAGAAATCCCGCGACGGCAGCGGCGTGTTTCATTTCGTCATCCGCAAGCGGGCGGTGGAACCGGTGGAGATTTAACCCCCTTCGATGACCGTCGCGCTTTTCACCCACAGCGCCTGTTTGCGTCACGAGATGGGCGAGGGGCACCCCGAATGTCCGGATCGTTTGCGGGTGGTGTTGCGGGCGTTGGAGCATCCCGATTTCGCGGCGTTGTTGCGTGAGGAAGCGCCTGTTGCCTCGCGCGAGGATTTGTTGCGGGCCCACACGCCGGCCTATGTCGATCACATACTGGGATTGAATCCCGGCCCCGATGAATTGATCGCGCTGGACGGCGATACGCTGGTGGGGCCGGGCTCGATCGAGGCTGTGCTGCGTGCGGCGGGCGGGGCCGTGGCGGCGGTGGGGGCGGTGCTGGATGGTTGGGCGCGGGCGGCTTTTGTCGCGGTGCGCCCGCCGGGACATCATGCCGAAGCGGCGCGTTCGATGGGTTTTTGTCTGTTTTCCAATGCGGCGATCGCGGCGCTGGTGGCGCGCGTGCGCGTCGGGCGCGTGGCGGTGGTGGATTTCGATGTTCATCACGGCAACGGCACGGCGGCGATTTTGGCCGGGCGCGAGGGGATGTTTTATGCCTCGTCGCACCAATTCCCCTGTTATCCCGGCACCGGCGCCAATCCCGCGTTACGCCCCGGCGGGATTGATGTGCCGTTGCGGCCAGGCACCGGCAGCGCGGCGTTCCGGGCGGCTTATAGCGACGTGCTGCTGCCCGCGCTGGATCGTTTTGCCCCGGAACTATTGATTATTTCGGCCGGATTCGACGCGCACAAGGCCGATCCGCTGGCCCAATTGCGCTTGGAAACATCCGATTTTGCCTGGGTGACGGCGGAACTGATGCGCATCGCCGACCGTCACGCCGCCGGTCGAGTCGTATCCATACTGGAAGGCGGCTATGATTTGCCAGCCTTGGCAGCCTCAACCGCCGCCCACGTCCGCACCCTATTGCGACTTTAAGTGGTCAAAAGTTTTTTGCTTCTTTTTTACAAAAAAGAAGAGCCTTGCTTATCCTTTCCTCTTTTTTACATTTAACTTTTTATTTTGTTAAGTTCCCTTTCCGGGTGCAAGCATCGCTTGGATGTGGCGCCTGTACCACATCCCCCTTGGCGATGGCGTCACAAATCGTTAGCAATTCGGCATAGAGGGAGATTTTCCATGGCTGACGATCTATCTGCTCTTTCGTTCGAGGATGCGCTGGCCGAGTTGGAGCGCATCGTGCGCGGTCTCGAGGGCGGTCAGCAAAAGCTGGAGGAAGCCATCGGCGCCTATGAGCGTGGGGCGCAACTGCGGCGTCATTGCGAGGCGAAGTTGGCCGCGGTGGAAAATCGCGTGCAGGCCATTGTGGAAACGGCGGCTGGCCCTGTGGCCGCGGATTTGGGGTAATCTGGCATGAAACCCTTCACTCCCTTGCTCGACCGCGTGCGCATCCCATCGGATTTGCGCAATTTTTCGCTCGATCAGCTCAAGCAGATCGCCGATGAATTGCGTGCCGAGACGATCGACGCGGTCAGCAGCACGGGCGGGCATTTGGGGGCTTCGCTGGGGGTGATCGAGCTTACCGTGGCGCTGCATGCGGTGTTCGATACGCCCACCGATCGGCTGATCTGGGATGTGGGGCATCAGGCCTACCCGCACAAGATCCTCACCGGGCGGCGGGATCGCATTCGCACCCTGCGCCAGCCGGGGGGGCTTTCGGGTTTCACCAAGCGGTCTGAAAGCGAATATGATCCGTTTGGCGCGGCGCATAGCTCGACTTCGATCTCGGCGGGCCTTGGCATGGCGGTGGCGCACGATTTAAAGCGCGAGATCAAACAGGCGGACGGTGATGCGCCCGAACCCGATGTGCGTCATGTGATCGCGGTGATTGGCGATGGCTCGATGAGCGCCGGCATGGCGTATGAGGCGATGAACAACGCGGGAGCGCGCAAATCGCGGCTGATCGTGGTGCTGAACGACAACGACATGTCGATCGCCCCGCCGGTGGGGGCGATGAGTGCCTATTTGTCGCGGCTGCTGTCGTCGCGCCGTTTCATGGGGTTGCGCGATTTTGGCGCGCGCATGGCCAGGCATTTTCCGCCGGGAATTGGACGCACGGTGAAGCGGGCCGAGGAATATGCGCGCGGCATTCTAACCGGCG
>JAJZHU010000081.1 GCA_021798375.1 Pseudomonadota bacterium
AACAGGTGTTTTAAAAATATCACTCCGCTCTTTCGCTGTCCGCCCGCATTTTTAAGTAGCGCCGCATCGCCACCGAAGCCCGATCGCTGCCGATCGAAATTTCGTAAAACTCGTCGTCCGCGCGTTCCAGCGCGTCTTCGACCAAGGCGAGACCCACCACATCTTCATTAAAGGCGGCGAATAGATTTTCATGCATGAACTCGCCGATGGCCGTGTCCTCAAGCGCGAAATTCCGGCCATGCAGAATGAAATAATGGGTGGAACTATGCGTTTCCGGCGTTACCAGATGCGCGGTTTTGATCTGGAATTCCGGGCGCGTTTCGGCGGGTAGGGTGCTTTCATAGAAGGTTACCGAGACTTCGTGCAGGCTTGGCGCGACGAAACGCGATTGCGCGATGCGGGCCGCGGTTTCGCTGCCTTCGAGCCCGGTGGGCTTGCCCCATACCGGTGGCAATTTGGTCGGCACGACATTGCGGCGCAAAATAAATTCGTGCTCGTTCAGCACCACATCGAATTGCGCCTTGGCGTAATCCGGTGTGCCGATGGTGTCGGCGTGAAGATAGGTCAGATGGGTCAGATCCATCAGATTTTCATGCAGGCTGACATAATTACCCTTCAGGTGCATGGCGCCATTGGTGCGGGCCCATTCGGACGCAACCATCCAGGGTTGGGTTGGCATGTGCGCCGTGTCGGCCGCAGTCTTGTCGCCCATCCAGATCCAGATCAGAGCGCCCTGTTCTATCAGCTTATAGCTGCGCACGCCCGTGTTCTTGGGGCATTTTTCCTGCGATGGCACCTCGATCCAATTGCCCTCGGCGTCATAGCGGATACCGTGATAGCGGCAAACAATGGTGTCGCCATCGAGCGTGCTGGCCGATAGCGGATAAGAACGATGCGCGCAGCGGTCGTCCATGGCGACTGCCTCGCCGGCCTGGGTGCGGAAAAACACGATGGAACGCCCCAGAATGGTGCGCTTGAACAGCGTGCGGTTCACCTCGCCGGCCATCGCCGCCACATACCACTCGTTGAAAATAAATTGGGTTTGGCGTGAGGCCAGTTTGGCCATTGCGCTTTGCGCGCCATGCATAACGGCCGGGTTGGGTTGTGTCATTCGATGCTCCCGTGGGGTTTTTAGGGCAAACTTGGCGTTGCCGGCCTTGATCTTGGGGTTTGTCTTTACACCTCCGCGCAGCGGGGACTATCCTCATCAATGAGGACAAATTCGGGCCACAAATGCATAATATCGATCTGGTTGCGGCTTTTGCCGCCGCAGTGAACGAAATCGGCACGCCACGTTTCGATGCGGCGTTGTTGGCGGCGGTCGAACATTTTACGCCAATAGATTTTATCGCCGGTGTTACATATCGCGAGGATGAGGGCCTGAAGGCGTTGAACATCGCCAGCCGGCACGCACTTTCAACGGCGCGCTCCTTGACTCGTAATTATCTCGCCCATCATTTTTCGTTCGACCCCAATTACAAGGAACTGAAGCGAGTCCGTGAAAACCAGAAAGTTTTGGTTTTGCGCCATGATCCGCGTAAGCTGCTTTCACGGCGCTATGAAGAAAGATTCTATAAATCTGTCGGTATCGTCGATAAAATATCTTATATCTGGCGGCAAGCCGATACGGTATTTTACATAAATTTCTATCGTCTGGGCGCCCATGGTCATTATGGCGGCGCGGATGTGCAGGGGTTTGAAACTCTTGCTCCGTTGGTGGCGGCGTTGGTTGCGCGCCATGCCAGCCGCAACCGGTTTGAGGCCGCGATCAACAGCAACGCTCCGTTGGCTGTGGCTGAATGTATCGTCGGGCTGCTGAGCAATCAGTTGAGCGCGCGGGAGCGTGAAGTTTTGTCGCGTGTATTGTTGGGCATGACCAACGCCGGCATCGCGCTGGAATTGGGGGTTGCCCCAACCAGCGTGATTACCTTTCGCAAGCGCGCCTATCAGAAGTTGGGGATCGCCTCGCAGGCCGAGTTGTTCAGCCTTGGTCTGCGTTGTTTGTCGTGATCGCTTGAGGTTGTCCAACGTGAAATGTCTCCCTTATCGGGGACAACATGATCGACAACTGCGTCCTTGCGCCGAAGTAATAAACATGTTAACTATGCCGCCATAAGGCTAAAGATCACGTCGTCGCTCGCGTTGGATTTACGTGTGGTTGTGAAAGTGATGCGGTTTGGGAATTGGTTGGCCAGGGAATGCGCTTGTGTGAAGAATTTCACATGACAAGCGCGTTCCCTGCGGATTTCTGTGTTTTTTATGTGGGAATAAAGACAATGGGTGAAGTCGTTCTGGCGGCCAAGATAACGCATGTGCCTTCAATTTTGATCTCTGAACGTGAAGGGCCGCTGAAGGGCCGCCGTCAGATCATGATCGACACGCTGCGCGAGCTGGGGCGGCGTGCCAAAGAGCGCGGCGCGGACACATTTTTTATTTTCGATACACATTGGATATCAAATTTCGGCTGCCACATGAATGCAAATCCCCGTCATCGTGGAGTATATACCAGCCACGAGGCGCCGCATATGATTCAAAACATGGAATATGATTACCCCGGCGACCCCGATCTTGCCGATGCCATTGCCGTCGAGGCAAGCAAAGACGGTCTGGAGGTTTTGGCCCACCAGGTGGCGACGTTGCCGTTGGAATATGGCACCATCGTGCCGATGCATTATATGAATGAAGGTGGATGGGCGCGGGTTTTGTCGGTCGCGGCGCCCATCTTCGCGTCATGGGAAGAAAATCGGCGTTTTGGCGCGGCCGCCATGCGCGCCATTCGGAAATCAAATCGCAAGGTGGCTGTTCTGGCCTCGGGGTCTTTGTCGCATAAATTGGTCTCCAATGCCGAAGTTGGCGACGGGCAATGGGATAAAGTTGGCAGTGAATTCAATCGACAGATGGATTTGCGCGTGATGGATTTGTGGGATCAAGGACGTTACGCCGAATTCGCGCGGATGCTGCCCGAATATACCACCAAATGTAACGGTGAGGCATTGATGGCCGATACGGTGATGCTGTTTGGCTTGCTGGGTTGGGATCAATATAAGGGCAGGGCGGAGGTTCTGTGCCCCTATTTCCCATCCAGCGGCAGCGGCCAGGTGAATGTCGAGTTCCATTTGGATTGACGCACGGCAACGCCGGAATTGCCCGTGATCCGGGGCAATCCCGGCGTTGTGCATGCTTTACAAGTTATCATGTTAAGTATATACTCCGGGCGATCATTTACGGGAGGCGCCCTCATGAGCCTATATCAGCTTTCCAAGCTGCTTTTCCGGTTGAATCGTGATCCACAGGCGCAGGCGGTTTTTCTGTCAAAGCCCGAGACCTTGCTGGCTGATTACAATCTGACAGAGGAGGAGCGCCAGGCGTTTCTCTCGCGTGATGTCGGGCTGCTTTATATCCTGGGAGTGAATGGTCAGATATTGATGCATTTCGCGGCGTTGTGCGGCATCGAATGGTCCGATTATCTTCAGCGCATGCGTGACGCCATTAAGCAATATGGGCCCGTGCGGGCTGGAATTTACGCCATGACAACATCGCCAGATGAAAAGGTTGCCGGATGAGTCTCGTATTTGCGGGTATTACCAGTCACGCTCCGGGCATTACCGGGCGCGCAGATCGCGCATCCGAAGCGCAGAAAAATGCGTTTTATGCGGGTCTGGAACGGTTGCGTGCGGCGTTGGAGGCATCACGTCCCGACGCGGTGATTATTCTGGCCGCCGAGCATTTCGCCAATTTCTTCATGAATAACATGCCGGCCTATGCGATGGGCATGGGCGAGGAATATGATGGTCCGATCGAGGATCCGGAATGGCTGCGGATTCCGCATCGCGTGGTCAAAGGCGCGCCCGATCTGGGGCGGCGTTTGATCGCCAATATATTGCAGACGGTCGATGTTGCCTATGCCGAGGAATGGCGTTTCGATCATGGCGTGATGGTGCCTCTGCATTTTCTGGATCCCAATAATCGCATGACCATCATCCCGGCGAATATCAATTGCCAGGGGCCGCCGTTGACGCCGCTGCACCGTGCCTGGGCATTTGGCAAAGCGATTCGCCGTGCCGCCGACGCGGCGCCTGAACGCATCGCGTTGGTCGGCACCGGCGGCATTTCGCACTGGCCGGCGACGCCCGATAGCGGTCGCATCAACGAAGCATGGGATCGGGAGTTTCTTGATCGCTGGGCGCGCAATGACAAGGATGCCATGTTGTCCTACACCGACGAGGAAACCTATCGTGATGCGGGGCAGGGCGGGTTTGAAATTCGCACCTTCATCACAACCGCGGCGGCGGCGGGTGGCAAGGGCGATGTGTGGTATTACGAGCCTATTCCAATTTTCGCGGTCGGCTGCACGGCAGCGGTGATGGAGATCGTTTGATGGCTCACGCGATTGTGGAATGGACCGATAATCTTGAAACAAATGGGTTTAAAATCAGGCCGTTGTTGGAATTGATCGCGGCGGCGATGCGCGATTCAGGGGGCGTGTTTCCCTGGGGTGGAATACGCATTCGTGGCATACGCCTGACCGATTATGTGATAGCCGACGATGCGGCGGATGATGCATTTATCAATATCACCGTTAAAATGGGCGCGGGGCGCGGCGCCGAGTTCAAGCAAACATTCTTCACCAATTTGTTTGGTCAAATCAAAGCGCATTTGGAACCGTTGTTCGCGGCAAGATTTTTGGCGCTTTCGATGTATGTGGAAGAAGCCGACGAAGCCGGCAGTTTCAAGCATAACAATCTTCATGTTCGTTTTAGAAAGTCTTCTTAATGGCCCTTGATCCCAGCGTCATTGCCCAATTGGCCGATCAATTGGATCACGCGGAGCAGACTCGGACGCAAATATCGCAATTCTCGCTCGCTTACCCCGAGATGACCATCGAAGATGGCTATACGGTGCAACGCGCGTGGGTGGCCATGAAAATCGCTGCGGGCCGAAAGATGATCGGCCATAAGATTGGCCTGACCAGTCGCGCCATGCAGCGTTCCTCGAACATCGATGAACCCGACTATGGCACCTTGCTGGATGATATGCTGTTTCCAAACGGGTTCGATATTCCCATCAAGCGTTTTATCGAACCGCGGGTTGAAGTGGAATTGGCGTTTATTCTGAAATCCCCCTTGCGCGGGCCGGGGGTTACGATTTTTGATGTGTTGAATGCCACCGATTATATCGTTCCGGCGATCGAAATTATCGACGCGCGCATTGGGCGGATCGACGCCAAAACCGGCGTTACGCGCAAAGTGTTCGATACGATTTCCGACAATGCCGCCAACGCCGGTCTGGTGTTGGGTGGGCGGCCGGTGAAACCGAACGATGTCGATTTGCGTTGGGTTGCGGCGCTGATTCATCGCAACGGCGTGATCGAGGATTCCGGCGTTGCGGCAGCGGTGCTTGGCCATCCGGCGCATGGCGTGGCATGGCTTGCCAATAAATTGGCGCCTTACGGTGAATATTTGGATACTGGTGAGATTATTCTGGGTGGATCTTTCACAGCACCGGCATTCGCCAATGTAGGTGACAGTTTTCACGTTGATTATGGCTCGCTTGGTTCCATTTCCGTTCGTTTCGCGTAGAGCAATATGCGGTCTCTTGTGCTCACTCGACCGCATGAAATTGCTCGCCAAAATATAGATCTAGAGCGCGATGAGACTTTAGATCCAAGTAAACCTAATCTCATCGTGCTCTAGGGGTTTTTTATGAATGCGATGATTGCGCAATTGGCGCTGGGGCGTCCGCTGATAGGATTGTGGCAGGCATTGGCTGTGCCCTATACGGCGGAAATCTGCGCGGGGGCGCGGTTTGATTGGTTGTTGTTCGATGGCGAACACGCGCCAAATACGGCGCAAACATTGTTGGCCCAATTGCAGGCCGTGGCGCCATTCCCGGTTCATGCGGTCGCGCGTGTGCCGATCGGCGATCCGGTCTATATCAAGCAATATCTCGATATCGGCTTTTCAACCTTGCTGGTGCCGGTGGTTGAAAGTGCGAGGCAGGCCAGGGATATTGTGGCCGCTACACGTTTTCCGCCGCGCGGCATTCGCGGTGTGGCCAGTGCAACCAGCCGCGCCTCGGGATTTGGTGCGGACAGTCAATTTTTGCTCACGGCGCATGAAAAAACGGGTTTGATCGTGCAGATCGAAACTCGTGCCGGACTTGATGTGCTGGAAGAGATCGCGGCGATCGAAGGCGTGGATGCTTTGTTTATCGGCCCGTCGGATTTGTCGGCGGCTCTGGGGCATTTGGGCAATCCCCGCCATCCTGATGTGCAATCGGCCATCGATGACGCCATTGCGCGTATTTTGGCGGTGGGCAAGCCGGCGGGGATATTCGCCCTCGATGCCGACGATGCGGTGCGCCGCATTGCTCAAGGCGTGTCTTTTGTGTCGGTTGGCACCGATATCGGGTTGCTTGGTTCGGGCGCGAGAGCTTTGCGGGCCAGGTTCCCGGCCTAGATTCGGTAGCACTCGACAAGTTTCGGTGCGCGAATTAAGCTATTGCCGAAGCAATTTTTCGGCAGGCCACAAGGTCTGAATGATTTCAAGAAGGTAGGAACACCATGGCAACATTTGCGCTGATTATCGATGGGAAACGGGTTGAAACGGCCGAACATTTTGAAGTTCGCAACCCTTCCACCGGCGCAGTCGTCGGGCTCGCCCCCAAGGCGACGCGAGGGGATCTTGAGGCAGCCATTGCCGCCGCGCAGGCGGCTTTCCCTGCTTGGTCGCAGCGCACTCACACTGAACGTCAGGCCTTGTGTCATGCCGTGGCGGACAAAATCGGCGAACATGCTGAAGAGCTTGCGCGTTTGCTCACATCGGAACAAGGCAAGCCGCTCAATGGCATGGGCTCGCGCTTTGAAGTGGGCGGTGCGCAGGCATGGGCGCATTACACGGCGCAACTCGAATTGCCGGTGAAGGTGATCCAGGACAACAACGAAGGACGCATTGAACTGCATCGCAAGCCGATCGGTGTGGTTGCTTCGATTACGCCGTGGAATTTTCCGATGGCGATCGCGATTTGGCATATCATGCCGGCCCTTCTTGCGGGCAATACGGTGGTGAGCAAGCCTTCGCCCTATACACCACTCACCACCTTGCGGATGGTCGAATTGGTCAACGAGGTCCTGCCGCCTGGCGTGCTGAATGTGATTGCTGGTGAAGATTTCCTGGGGGCGGCGCTTTCCAGCCATCCGGCCGTGGGCAAAGTCGTGTTTACCGGCTCGACCGGTACCGGTAAAAAGATTTTCTCCGGCGCCGCGGAAACGATGAAGCGTCTGACTTTGGAACTTGGCGGCAATGATGCCGGCATCGTGCTGCCCGATGTCGATCCGCAGCAGATCGCCGAAGGTTTGTTCTGGAGCGCATTCATCAACAATGGCCAAACTTGTGCGGCGTTGAAGCGGCTTTATGTGCATGATTCGATCTATGATGCGGTTTGCACCCATCTGACAAATTATGCGAAAAATATTCCCGTCGGCGACGGTTTGACGGAAACGAATGTTCTGGGGCCGGTGCAAAACCGTATGCAGTTCAACAAGATCGTCGATCTGGTGGCAGCCGCCAAGGCCGGTGGCGGACGCGTGCTGATGGGCGGCGAGACCCCTGCCGGCGACAGCCTGTTCTACCCGATCACCTTGATTGCGGATCTCGACAATGGCAATCGCCTGGTGGATGAAGAGCAATTCGGCCCGGTATTGCCGATTATTCGCTATACCGATCTCGAAGAAGTGATCGCCAAAGCCAATGACAATCCGAATGGGCTTGGCGGTTCGGTGTGGTCGAAGGATATTCAAAAGGCGCGCGCGATTGCGCAACGGTTGGAATGCGGCACGGCATGGGTTAATAAACATGCGGCGATCCAGCCGAATGTGCCGTTTGGCGGCGTCAAGAACTCGGGGCTGGGGGTTGAATTCAGCGATGAGGGGCTACACGAAAATACCAACATCCAAGTGCTTTACAGCTAGAAATTGAGTTCTGCACACCGTCGGCCATTTGGGCGGACGGTGTGGGATTTTAGGGAGAGAAAAATCATGATTGCAGTCCTTGCTACTTTGCATATCAAGCCTGGCAGCGGATCCGCGTTTGAGGCCGACTTTGTGGAATGGTCTAAAGCCGTCAAGGCCAACGAACCTGAAACGCTGCAATATAATCTGACGCGCAGCCGCGATGACGCACAAGTTTATTATGTGTTCGAGAAATATGCCAGTGATGCGGCGTTCAAGTCCCACATGAAGAACTTGATGGCGCGTCCTGCTGGCCCCGATTTCTTTGCCAGTCCGCCGAAGATTGAAGTGCTGGATATTGTTGCTTAGTTTTTCCGACTGGGCGCGGGGAGACGCGGTTGTCTCCCCGGCTTTACGTCAACACGTTTTGAATAGATGCCTCCAACCCCAGTGTTTGCGTCAGCAGGCGTGTGATGAAAAACCGGGCCGTCTCGATTTTTTGGCAGTAGAAAATTTCATCTTTGTCGCCTGCCACCAAAGCCATGCGCAGCCACAAATAGCCCAATGTCACCAGACCGAACTGGCGCAGAAAATCACTGGCGACGGCGGCAACGCCCGCAGGATCGGTTTTGGTTTTTCCCATGATCAGATCGGTGCAACTGCGCAGTCCGTTCAATGCCAATGCCAATCGCCGTGCCAGCGGCGCCAGAACTTTATGGCCTGAGATGGTTTCCAAAAACGTTTCGATGTCCGCGAAAAATCGTGCTTGCAGACGCCCGTCGAAAAGATGCAGTTTGCGGCCAGCCAGATCGCCAGCCTGAATTCCGTTGGTGCCCTCATAG
>JAJZHU010000082.1 GCA_021798375.1 Pseudomonadota bacterium
GATTGAAATAGGCTGAAATATTCGGATTCAGGCTTTGCACAACGCCCAATTTTGGCATCACCGTGGTGAACTGATCGCTCCGATTTGGCACGCGCTGATAGAGACCGAAAATTCCGCTGCTCATATGATTGCTGTAATCATACCAGGTTTGTTCCAGCCTTACCCCGGCTATAATGCGCGTGGAAGGCGAAACATGCCATTCCGAATGGACATACGGCGCCAAAACCTTGTCAACGACGCCGAAATTATAATGTTCGCCGAAAGCGGAAACCGCGCCGGACATTTTGAAACTTGGCCGGTTCTGAAATTCTGTGTACCAACCATCGGTATATTCGCTGTCCAAACCAAAAATAATCTTATGCCCACCGGAAAGCGTCTTATAAAGCGCGGATTGCAACCCGCCGCTGGTATGGGCATTTTTTTGAATCGCCAGCGACGGCAAATAACTCATCAAAAAACCCATTCCCGTGGTGCGAAAATACGGCGTCAGGCTCAACTTCCAATCGTCGCCCAAATTATCGTCCCAACGGCTCTGCCCACGAATGGAAGCGGCCTTGCGATAGGCTTGTGGCACCGGATTACGCCGGGCGCTCGCCCAATTGTCATAGGCATCGTAACCAATGATATAAGCACCCGAGCGTTGATCGAGCGTCTGACCCGACAACGTCGAGGTAACGGTTGAATTGCCTCCCTGCCAGACATCGCGCAGCTCAAATTTTCCCTCGGTAATTCCGGTATCCTGACGCCAGCCCGCGTCGTGTACGCCCTCGGCGCTGACGCGGAAATCGTTCGCGCCGACGGCCTGGCTATAGCTGGCCATCGTGCGGCGTTGGCCATAGCTTCCGGCCTCAACATACAAAGATCCGCTGGGTTTCACGGTTGGGGCCAGCGGGATCACATTGATCATTCCGTCTTCGGCGTTCGATCCATAAAGCGCGCTGCCGGGGCCGCGGATCACCTCAACCGAACCGGCTTGCTCGATATCGGCTTCATAAAGCCCGTTCACATTGCCAAATCCGGCCGCTCGCAACGGTACGCCGTCTTCCAAATACAGAAACGATCCCGCGCCCGCGCCCGCGTTCAACACCGGCGAACGAATGGCGGTGAGATGTTCCTCGCCCGAGCCCTGCTGAATATTCACACCGGCCAGTTGATTTAAAATCTCCGATGGACGTTCCGGCGCGGTGAAAACAATATCGCGGCGATCGATCACGCTTTCATTGCTGACCTGATTGATCAGTTTGCTTTGCTGCCGGGTGGCGGTCACCACCACCATATCGGCCGCCGCAACCGTCGAATTTTCCGCCGCCCGCGCGCAGGGAAATGCCGCCAGGGTCACACCCGCGCATAATCCAACCACGCGCACCCGCGCCCGCCCGGCATTGATCCCACTCACGTTTGCCACCCATCGTCTGCATTATATATAGAGCCGATGGATGGATTATACCGTAGACCCGCGTGCGCCAAGCCCTCAGGCATCTTTTAATCTGTGTTCGCGCGCCGCCTATCCCGGCAATTTCGGATAATTCACCAACCTGCCTATCGATTCGATCTCGCAAACCACTTCGTCACCACCAGCGACAAAATGAACCCCATGCGGTGTGCCCGTTAGAATCATGTCCCCCGGCTTCAAGGTCATGAAGTCGGACAAATATACGATCAACCCGGCGATATCGAACACCATGTCGGCGGTTGATCCGGATTGCACGATCTTGCCATTGACGGTGGTGGAAAGCGCCAACGCCTGCGGATCGGCAACATCCGCCGCATCGACGATCCATGGTCCCAAAGGCGTGGTGGCATCACGGTTTTTCACCCGCAAATTGGGGCGGTAATAATTTTCCAAATATTCGCGGATCGCGTAATCGCACGCAACCGTATAGCCAGACACATAAGACAGCGCATTTTCCCGCGATATCTTGCGTCCCGGTTTGCCGATAATCGCCACCAATTCGCATTCCGGATGCATCTGATTGCCATCTTGCGGACGCGGCGATGTGCCATTGTGGCCGACGAAGCTATTCTGTCCCTTGATAAACACCAAAGGTTCAGCCGGCGCCTTGAAACCAAGTTCGGCCGTATGATCGGCGTAATTCAACCCCAGCGCAAACACTGTCGCACCGGGCGTGACCGGCGCCAACCATTGCGCACCATCAACCGGCACCCGAACGCCATCGTTCAACAATAACTCAGCTTGATCATCCGACAGCACCGCCCACACCGCGCGCCCCTGATGGAAAATACGTGCGCGCCTCATGCCAGCACCTCTTGTTCAAAACTGGTCACCAGTTGCGGCAGCGCCGCGTGTCGCACCTCGATACGCTGCCCTACGCGCGCGCGGGGGGCATCGCCCGCCAACCCGATCAGCAACACATCACCATCGGCGAGCGTCATAAAAGCGGTCACATCGGCGATCAGATCGGGAATGGCGCGCACCAGACGTTCCAACGACCACCGATGGACCTGCACGCCATCGATCAAGGTGAGGATCTCGGATTTGGTCAGGGCAACCAGATCATAGGCCACAAAAGACCCCATCGGCAGAAAACCATCGCGGCAACGCTGCCTGATCGCCGGCCGGTAATAGCTTGCATGCGGCTCGCACACATCCAGCGCCAACGCCGCGGCCACCGGCACGCCCAATTGATCGCCGAACAGCAGTGCGATGGTGGCGGCCGCCTCGACCTCGGGCAACTCACCCGGCACCGGCACCGCCGCCCCATCGAGACGCAGCGTATTATGCGGCTTTATGTATAAAACCGGGGCTTTGGGCGGCGCCGCATAGGGTTTTTGCCCAAATGCATCCATCATCCCGGCATTTTGCTCACGATCGTTGAGCACGACACCATAGACCGACCCGACGATCATCTTTATGTCCTCATAATTATCGTTTGAGATATATAGTTAACATGATAAGCTATCAAGAGCCAGGAGGAGAAAATTCGGTGACCAATAAGCGGGCGCTGCCCCCCTACCGCATATCGCTTGCCGGTGTACTGATGGCCGCCCGCGAGGCCGTGATGGCGCCCATCCGCCCGGTATTGCGCCACGCCGACGTGACCGAGCAACAATGGCGCGTGCTGCGGGTGTTGAACGACGAGGGCAAGATGGACCCCTCGCAACTTGCCTCCTCGGCTTTGCTGTTCGCCCCCAGCGTCACGCGAATCTTAAAAGAATTGCTCGATCGCGGCCTGATCGAGCGCACGCAAGACCCTTCGGATGGCCGCCGCTCGATCATCGTAATTTCCGCCAATGGCCGGGATCTGGTGGAACGGGCCGCCGCCCACACACTGCACCTGCTCGATGCCTACGCCGAATGTTTTGGCGCCGAGCGGTTAAAGCATCTGTTGGACGAAATGAGCGCCCTGACGGAACAGATTTCCGCGCTCAATCTGAAAAATGGACCTATTCCACTGATCAAAGACGGATTCGCGCCCAAGGCGCCGCCGAAACGGAAATAAGATCATTTTTGGAACGCCCCGATAAGCCCCGCGATTGCCCCCTTGAAAAACTTAACACGATAAGTATAATCCCCCTAACGAAGGGAGTTCTTCATGACAAATGCTCGCCGCGACACCGCACTCAACGCCATTGCTCCGCATCTGGAGGCAGGTTTGGGTCATTTTATCAATGGCAGGTCCGTGCCGGGGCAAGGGCCGAGTTTCGACATCATCGATCCCTCGACCGGTGACAAACTTGGCCGCACCCACGATGCCACCGCCGAAGAACTCAATCAGGCCGTTGCCGCCGCATCGGCCGCTTTTCCTGCCTGGTCGGCCACTCCGGGCGAGCAGCGCAAAAAGATCCTGCACAAGGTGGCGGATCTGATCGTTGCCCGCGCCGATGAAATCGCCGCGGTGGAATGTCTGGACGCCGGCCAGGCGTGGCGTTTCATGTCCAAGGCGGCGCTGCGCGGCGCGGAAAATTTCCGTTATTTCGGCGATCTGGCTCCCAGCGCCGCCGATGGCCAATCGCTGCCCACCACCGAGCATATGAACGTCACCACCCGCACCGCGATCGGTCCGGTGGCGGTGATTACGCCGTGGAACACGCCGTTCATGCTCTCCACCTGGAAGATCGCACCGGCGCTGGCCTCGGGCTGCACCGTGGTACACAAGCCGGCCGAATGGTCGCCGTATTCGGCCCGCTTGCTGGTGGAAATCGCCCACGAGGCCGGTTTGCCGCCTGGTGTCTTCAATGCCGTCAATGGTCTTGGCGAAACCACCGGCAAACGCCTGACCGAACATCCCGGCATCAAGGCGATCGCGTTTGTCGGCGAATCTAAAACCGGCTCGGCGATCATGCGTCAGGGATCGGAAACGCTGAAGCGCGTGCATTTCGAACTGGGCGGCAAAAACCCGGTGGTGGTGTTCGAGGACGCCGATCTTGAACGCGCGCTCGATGCGACCGTTTTCATGATCTATTCGCTGAACGGGCAACGCTGCACATCCTCGTCGCGTCTGCTGGTGCAGCGCTCGATCTATGATGCGTTCGTCGCCAGACTGACCACGCGGGTGAAAAATCTGAAAGTCGGCGACCCGTTCGATCCGGCCACCGAAGTTGGCCCGCTGATCCATCAGCGCCATTTCGACAAGGTGGCGAGTTACGCGGCGATCGCCCAACAGGACGGCGCGCGCATTGCCGCCGGCGGCATGCCGTGCCCGCGAGCCGGCAAGGGATATTTCTTCCAGCCGACCTTGTTCGTGGATGCCGATCAATCCATGCGCATCGCCCAGGAGGAAATCTTTGGCCCGGTTCTGACCGTGATCCCGTTCACCGACGAAGCCGACGCCATCGCCAAAGCCAACGACGTTGAATATGGTCTGGCCGGCTATCTATGGACCAACGATGTCGGTCGCGCCTTGCGGGTATCAGGCGCGCTGCAGGTTGGCATGGTTTGGGTCAACAGCGAGAATGTGCGCCATTTGGCCACCCCGTTCGGCGGCACCAAATCCAGCGGCATCGGTCGCGATGGCGGCGATTGGAGTTTTGATTTCTATATGGAGACCAAAAACATCGCGCTGGCGTTCGGTCACCATAAAATCCAACGTCTGGGCGTTTGATACTGACGGTTTGAACTATCCTCCTCCGCATCGTCACCGGTGCGGGGGTCAGGAAATTTGCAGATTCTGCAATGCTTCCTCCAGTTCCTGAAAGCTGGGCATATGTTCGTTGGGGGCCATCTTGCGGCCGGTTTCCACGCTGATCTGCGGCGCGTTGCCATGCAAATGCGCCACCAGCACGGCGCGGATCACTTCAAAATATTTGGCTTCATCCTGCACCACATTCAGCAAATTGCTCGCACACGGCCCAACAACGCCGTAAGCCAGCAACACGCCCAGAAATGTTCCCACCAGCGCGTGCCCGATCATTTCACCCAGCACAGCGGGTGGTTCGCTGATATGCGACATGGTTTCCACCACCCCCAACACCGCCGCCACAATACCAAGCGCGGGCAGGCCATCAGCAATGGTTTGCAACGCATGGGCCGGGTGCAATTCTTCGTTGAGGGTCTTTTTCAACTCGCGCGCCATCACGTCTTCAATTTGATGCGGATCATCGGCATTCATCCCGACCATGCGCAAATAATCGCAAATCATCGTGCTGGCGTGATGATTTGCCAGGATTTTGGGAAATTTCTGAAACGCCGCGCTTTCCGACGGCTTTTCGATATGCGACTCAAGCGCCATGGCGCCTTTCATATTGGCCAGACGCACAAAATAATACAGCAGGCACAACAGCTCGACATAATCGAGTTTTTTAAAACTGGCGCCTTTCATCACCTTAACCATGCCGGCGCCGGTATGTTTCAATCCCGTGACCGAATTGGCCATCACAAAAGTGCCGATCGCAGCGCCCCCAATGGTGAGCATTTCAAACGGCAGCGCCTCCATGACCACGGCGATATTGCCGCCCGAGGCGGCAAAGCTGCCAAAGACACACAACAATACAAATACAAGCCCACCAATCGCCAACATGTTTTTTGCTCAATTTTTATGCCGCGGCAAAGCAAAACCACCCGCCGCCGGCGCAACCGCGGGCGCAACTTGCGGCGGGGCATTCAACATCACCGGCCCTGTGAATTTTGATGCGTCGCGCAACACCACGATGGCAATCCGGCGGTTAGCCGCGGCAAATGGCTGATCCGGCAACAGCAATTCACGATCCGCATTGCCGCTGACCGAAGCAATGCGCGAGGGCGGCAAACCCATTTTTTCCAAAAAACGTCGCGTTGCATTGGCGCGGTCGGCGGATAATTCCCAGTTGCTGCGATCACCCGAAACAAAGGGTTGCGCATCGGTGTAACCGGCAATCGAAATGGATTCCGTTAATTTTTTCAGCACCGGCGCAACTTTTTCCAACAATGCCTCGGCCCGGACGTTCAAATCGGCCGATCCGGTGGCGAACATCGCTTGCTTGTCGTCATCCATGATCTGAATGCGCAACCCGCCACGGGTCATGTCCACCGCCAAATGTTGGCCCAACGAGCCCAACGACGGGTCGGCGGCAATCGCTTGCTTGATTTCGTCGGCAGCCGCCTCGAACGCCTTTTTTTCGGTCGCCGCGTCGGCTGCGGCGATTTCATCGGCGGATGGTTGGTGCGATTTTGAAGCTGCGCCATTGCCGGTGGCGCTGTCGCTGCTGTTTTGCACGCTGCCGTCTCCGGCGTGCAAAGGCGTCGCAACAGTGTTGGCGGTGTCGTCCTCCTCCACATCGGTTTGCGGCTGCGCCTTGCCCGGAATCACCTGTGTCGCGCCGCTGGTGGAAACCATCTCGCCCGGATCATAGGGCGTGCTGCCGCCGAAAGGCTTGCCGGCGCCCGAAGTGTTGCGTGACATCAGATTCGACGGGCTGAAATAATCGGCCAGCCCCTTCCGCTGCGCCTCGGTGGTGGCGTTCAACAGCCACATCAGCAGGAAGAACGCCATCATCGCCGTCACGAAATCGGCATAGGCCACTTTCCATGCACCGCCGTGATGACCGCCTTCGACGATCTCCTCTTTTCTGATGACGATTATGGGTTTGTCGCCGCCTTTGCCTCTGTCGCTCTTTTTGCTCATCAGTGCCCGACCCATCAAACCAGGCTCTAGAATGGCCGCAGGGGCTTAATCTCCCCCTAATTCTGTGGTGCTGCAGGTGCGAAATTTATGCGTTTTGGCATAACCGCGCCATCAATCCACCCACTGCCCGGCTTTACGCCTTGCACACGATATAAAAGCAAACTCTGACTGCCTTGAAAACTCGGCATCTGAGCGATCAGGGCTTTATCGGCCCAGTTCTGCGCCAGCGCGGGGCGTCGCTGCGCCCGCAGCAGCAACAGCCCGGTTCGTGCCCGTATCACCGGATCGGCGGACGGCAGGTTGAATTCACGCCAACGGTCGCCCAACGCCAAAACATCAATAGAATCAGGTAGATACCACGCCAGCAACGCCGCCATGCCATAATTGTCGCTGGCGATATAAGGCGCGTCCCCGGCAATTTGCGCGACGTGGCGCACAAGTTCTTGCGTTGCCTCCCGGCGCATGGGCAACGCGACTAAATTGCGTGGCAGCGGCAACAGATCGAACGCGAATTGGGCCAATATCACCGCCCCTAAACACAGCCCCAGCCAACTGCCCCGATTCGCCCATGTGCGGACCGATTTTGTCCCCTGCATCGCCACGGCGATCACCGCCGCCGGATAAATCACCGCCGGCCAATTCGCCTGCACCCGATCGCCCAGGCCGTGCTCGACAAACAAAATAACCCCCGGCCAGATCATCGCGGCCAGCAAGGCGGGCACCTGCTCGCGCCGCCGCAACCACGCCGCCCACGCCCCCCGCACGCACAGCCAAGCCACGACGGGAGTAGCGATCGCGAATTGACCCAGGATCAATTCCAATTCGTAATTCACGGCGCGCGAGGGACGGAAGTCGGCCACGCGACCACCTTGACGCGCAAAGCTCGCCCAATCATGCGTGGCATTCCAGCCTATCACCGGCACAAACAGCAACAACGCCAGCAACGCCCCCAGATAGAGCCACGGGCTGCGCCACCAATGCCGCTGTTGTTCCCCCGCCATCCACAGCAGAATTCCGATCGGCAACAAGGCGGCGCTATATTTGCTCACCATGGCGCAGCCAACCGCCCCGCCCACCGCCAGCCACCAAACCCCCTGCCCGGTCGCCACCAACCGCCCGAGCGTCCACAAACTCAGCACCCAAAAGAACAGCAGCGGGATATCGGGCGTCATCGCCAAACTGGCGACGCCCCAAAACAATGTGGCATTCATCAAAAGTGCCGCCATCCTGGCCCCCGCCGGCCCCGTCTGCGGCAGCAAATCGCGCACACAGCGATAAATCAGCACCGAACCCGCCAAAACCGACACCGGCCCCAGCAACCTCACCCCCAATTCGGTCTGACCCAGCAATGCGGTACCCAGCCGAATCCACAGCGCCACCATCGGCGGGTGATCGAAATAACCCGGCGCCAACGCCCGCGACCACACCCAGTAATAAGCCTCGTCGGGCAACAACGACACGCGCGAGGCCACCCACAGACGCGCCAGACACAGCAAGATCAATGTCGGCCAAAACCAAACCCGCACAAACCAACCTCGCACAGGGGCAAAATTCATCTGGAACGCCACACCAGAGTGGCCGAAACGGCATAATTCCACACCACGCCCACCGCTGCCCCCACAATGCCGGCCACGCTCCAGCCTTCGTTTTGCGCATACAGCGCGCGGGCAATACCGATATTGGCCACCGCCCCCAAACTG
>JAJZHU010000083.1 GCA_021798375.1 Pseudomonadota bacterium
TGACAGTGATAAAAATAAATCTTCTGCTTTGCGAAATAAACTTGCTGATTTGTTTGGCTCGGCGCGGGTGCGCCGGATCGATGCGCCACGGGAGGCGATGGATCGTGTCGATGGCGTGATCAATGCAACGCCGATTGGTATGCATGGCAAGCCCGGCACGCCATTTGATGTGGCATTGCTAGAACCGCGCCTGTGGGTGGCCGACATCATTTATTTCCCCTTGCAAACGGCGTTGCTGCAGGCGGCGACTGCTTGCGGTTGCCGGATTTTGGGCGGCGGCGGCATGGTGGTGTTTCAGGCCGCCGAGGCGTTCCGCCTGTTTACCGGCGTGACGGCGGATGCCGAGCGGATGCTGCGCCATTTCCATCGTTGTGTGGGTGAATAACACGACTGTCTCGAAAAAATCCGGGAGTGAAGATGTTGGATAAAATCCAGGACATCGAACGGGAAACAGATGGAATTACTGACCTGTCACGGCCCACGCATGCCCGCTATTATATACTGGGTTTGCTGGCCGTGGCGGTTACCATCAATTATCTCGATCGCGCCGTGGTGGGTATTGCGGCGTCTGCGTTCAAATCCGATTTTCATCTTGATGCCGCCATGCTCGGCGTCGTGTTTTCGGCATTTTCCTGGTCTTATTTTGTCGCCCAGGTTCCGGTTGGCATCATGCTCGATCGTTTCGGTCCGCGCATCATGTATGGCCTGGCCTTGTCGGTCTGGTCTTTGTTCACCTTGTTGCAATCGCTGGCCGGTGGCGTTGGGTGGCTGATCGGTTTTCGGTTGGGGCTGGGGTTTGCCGAAGCCCCTTGTTTTCCGGCCAACAGCAATGTGGTGGGCATGTGGTTTCCGCGCCGGGAGCGGGCCCGTGCGATCGGCATTTACACGGCGGCGGAATATATCGGGTTGGGATTTCTTAGCCCACCGTTATTCTGGGTGTTGGGTCACTTTGGTTGGCGGGCGCTGTTTGTGCTGACCGGCACTGTGGGGTTGGTTTTTTCCTTGGTGTGGTGGAGATTTTATCAGGATCCGGCGCACAGCCGCCGCGCCAATCAGGCCGAGCGTGATCTGATCGCAGCCGATGGCGGCATCGCCACGCACGGCAAGGATCCCGTGAAATTTGAATGGAATCACATCGCCGCCCTGTTTCGGCATCGGCAAATCTGGGGTTTGTGCATCGGTCAATTTTCGGTCTATTCGACCTTCGTTTTCTTTCTGACCTGGTTTCCCACATATCTTGCGAAAGCGCGGCACATGGGTTGGATCAGGGTGGGATTTTTCGCCAGCCTGCCATATATCGCCGGTTTCTTCGGCATTTTGTTTGCCGGATGGTGGTCTGATCACATGATCAAGCGAGGGTACAGTTTGAATCTGGCGCGCAAATTGCCGGTTATCACCGGCCTGTTGCTGGCTTCGATCATCGTTGCCGCCAATTATGTCGAGAATAATGCCGTCGTGGTCGGAATTTTGTCGGTGGCATTTTTCGCGCAGGCCATGTCGTCTTCCGGTTGGTCGGTAATTTCCGAGGTGGCGCCGTCTGGCGCGCTGGGGCTTGTTGGGGGGTTGTTTAGCGCGTCGGCAAATTTGTCGGGCATCGTAACGCCACTGGTGATTGGATTGATCGTGCAAGTCACGGGTTCGTTTGTTGGCGCTTTGTCATTTGTCGGAATCGTCGCCGGCATTGGCGCTTTTTCGTGGATTTTCGTGATCGGCGATATTCGCCGGGTTGAAATTTAGCCCGCCACGTCGCAGCCGTTGGTTGGTGAAGGGGAAATAACATGATTTATTCGATCGCCACGGTCTCGATCAGCGGTGCGCTGGAAGAGAAAATCAAGGCCATTGCCGCCGCCGGTTTCAAGGCGATCGAGATATTTGAAAATGATCTCGTATGCTCGAACCTGTCTCCCGAGCAGATCCGGGCCATGATCGAAGATCTTGGTCTGCGATGCATCGTGTATCAGCCGTTTCGTGATTTTGAAGGGCTGGTTGACGAGCCACGCCGGCGGGCCTTCGATCGGGCCGAACGAAAATTCGATTTGATGCGGCGGCTGGGAACCGATTTGTTGATGGTTTGCTCGAGCCTGTCGCCACTTGCAAGCGGAGATCACAATCGGATCGCCGCTGATTTCCACGAACTTGGCGTGCGCGCCGCATCGCGCGGACTGCGGGTTGCGTACGAGGCATTGTCGTGGGGGCGGCATGTGAACGATCACCGGGATGCCTGGTCGATCGTCAAGGCGGCCGATCATCCGGCGGTGGGAATGGTGTTGGATAGTTTTCATTCGCTGGCCCGCAAAATTCCTACCGACAGCATCATCACGATCGATCCGCAAAAAATCTTTCTGGTGCAGCTTGCCGATGCTGCCTTGATCGATATGGATTATCTGGCATGGAGCAGGCATCTGCGTTGTATGCCTGGCCAGGGTGAATTCAAAGTCGCCGAATATGTCGCTGCGCTACAAAGAATCGGCTATCAGGGACCGTTGTCGCTGGAGATTTTCAATGATCAGTTCCGGTCCGGACTGCCGTTGGATGTCGCCCGCGAGGGACTGCGGTCGCTGATGGTGGTGGGTGATGATGCGGCAATAGGGCAGGGTTATCCACGGGCATTGCCGCCGCGTGCGATTTGTCATGGCATCGCCTTTGTTGAATTTACCGCCGCGGGCGACGATGCGGTACGACTGGCCGAAATGTTTACGGCGCTTGGCTTTCGCTGCTCCGGCGAGCACCGGACACGCCGTGTCTCTCGATGGCGACAGGGAAATGTCAATTTCATCATCAACGAGGATTCAACGGGCTTTGCTCACTCCTTTGATATTGTGCATGGGGCGTCGATCTGCGCGCTTGGCCTCAACGTCGATCAAGCCGCCCCAACGCTGGAGCGGGCACGTCGCCTGGGCGTTGGCGAATTGGTGGAATCTTCCGCTTTATGCCAGATGGGCATTCCGGCATTGCGTGGCCCTGACGGCGGTTTGGTCTATCTGGTGGACGCGGACACGACATGTAAATTATGGGCGGATGAATTCGTGGCGGTTGCCGAAGATCCCGGTGAGGACGCAGGAATCCTGGCGGTCGATCATCTGGCGGCGACAGTTTTGCAAACCGAATTTCTGTCGTGGATTTCTTATTGGACGTCGTTGTTCGACCTGGTTCGCACGCCTCAGATGGATGTGTTGGATCTGTTTGGAGTGGTGCAGAGCCAGGCGATCGAAGCGCGCGATGGCGCATTGCGCTTGACCATCAATAGTTCGGCGGGCCGCCGTACCCTTGCGTCGCGTTTTGTGGACGCATTTTGGGGGGCGGGCTATCAGCATCTTGCGTTGGCGACTGATGACATTTTCGCGACTGCCCGCAAATTCCATGACAGCGGTTTGCCGATTCTGCCGATCCCGGCGAATTATTATGACGATCTTGAGGCCCGGCTTGGTCTGGCGCCGGAACTGCTCGCCATGTTGCGGGCAAGTAATATCGTTTACGATGTTGATGCGAGCGGAAATTCTTTCTATCAGCTTTATAGCCGGGCATTTGATAAGAGGTTTTTCTTCGAGATCGTGCAACGCGATCACTATGCCGGATATGGTGCCGTCAACGCGCAGACAAGACTGGCCGCACAGGCCCGATACCGCGTGAACGAACAGAATCTTGCCGTCGAGTTGTAGGCGGGGGAGCGTTTTGATTGCGCGTGTTTCATCCATTGCCCGATATGCCTTCGCAACCTGATCGAGCAGCTTGGGCAAGTAGCGACGACCGGTGAGGTTTTTCACCGCGCAGAACCCCACATTATGACTGACATGCGCCACTAGAGCATGATCGCCGCAGGTTGAATAACACGTAGGCGTGAATCATGCGTAAAAACAAAAAGCTAGAGCACGTTCGTCGCACGTATATGGTTCAACGTGATCCGAACGTGCTCTAGGTGGCGGTGAGCTGCCGGTAAAGTGCCGGCAAGGCGGCGGGCAGGCGTGCCGCGTTGCCGACGATCGCGTAGCCGCCGCGGCCGAACAGGGTCGGGAAATATTCCTGTGCCGTCCGATCAATGGTGACGCCGAATACGGCGATGCCCGCGCGGCGTGCCTCCTGCACGGCGCGCCGTGTGTCCTCGATGCCGTATCGCCCCTCATAATGGTCGATGTCGTTCGGCTTGCCATCGGTCAGGACGATCAGCAGGCGGCGGCGGTTCGGGCGCTGGTTCAACCGAACCACTGCATGACGGATGGCGGCGCCGATCCGCGTGTAAAATCCGGGCTTGAGTGCTGCGACTCGCCGCGTTACGGCGGCGTCGAGCGGTGCATCGAACTCCTTGATGGTGTCGAACCTGATCCAATGCCGATGGCGTGAGGTAAAGGTGAAGATGGCATGATCGCCGCCGCCGGCCGCCAGGCCATGGGCCAATACCAGCAGCGCCTCCTTTTCGATATCGAGCACCCGGCGGTTGTCGATCCAACTGTCGGTTGACAATGAGACATCCGCCAGCAATGCCACCGACAAGTCGGGCGCCTGGCGGCGTGTCGAGAGATGGATGCGATCCGAGCCGATGCCGCTGGCCGCCAGATCGGTGCGCGCGCGGACCAGGGCCTCGATATCCAACTCGGCGCCGTCAACCTGGGCGCGCAAGGTTTCCGGGCGGGGCCGAAACGCCTCGAACTGGCGGCGCACCTGGTGGATGCGCCGCAATGTGTCGGCATCGGGCTGCCAAGTCTCCCCGGTCTGCGAGGCAGTGCCGGCGATGACGCGGCAATGATCCGGCAGATACACGCCGCTGCGATAATCCCACTCCGGATAGGCCAGTTCGGCCTCGATCGGGGTGGCGTCAACGGCGGGCGGCGGTAAATCGAGATCGAACTTCAGCCGGGTCGATGGCTTGCGGCTATGGCTGGATAGCCCGATTTCCTCCGCATCTTCCAGCGCCTTGCGGGCGCCGTCCTCATCGTCGTCATCGACCGCCCGGTTGATGTTCAGCGATTCGATCAGGGTCAGGATCTTTTCGAAGCGGTTGAGGAGCAAGGGGTCGTTGCGCTCCGTCTGCTCGCTGGGCCGGCGCGTGGCCCGGCGCATATGGTCATCTGTCGCGTCGGCGCTCTGGCCGTCGGCGCCTTGTCCCGCTTCGGCGGCGGCCAGCCCGGTGGCGGGGCCGTCGATGGCCTCGCCCCACAGGGGCACCGGCAGGAATGGGCGGTAGCGAGCCTTCGCGCGGTGCGATGTCTCGATCTCGCAAGCACCGCTTATCATCGGCCAGAACGGGCCGCCATCACTTGCGACGCCCAGCAGGGCGAGCACCGCTTGCTCGACCGCCGTCTCGTCGCGCGGCAGCCTGCGAGCGGGGCGGAGAGGGCGCAGTGCCGCGCACAGATCGCCGTGCAGGCCGACAAGGCCGGGACTGGCATGAAGAGCTGCCGTCGTGGTCCGATAGGCATCGCGCAGGAAAACAAGGTCTTGTTGCAACGGGTCGGCGTTCGGTTCGGGCAGCCGGGTCTGCCGGTGGGCAAAAAGGCGGCGAGCCAAAAATACAGGCGGCGGTTCAGCGTGCCATCGGCGAATACTTCCAGCCGTGGCGGCAAATAGAGGTTGGTGCCGTCGCGCCGCGGGCGTGTGATCTTTTCCTCGCCCAGGCCCAGATACTGACGAAGTGCGAGCCGGTGACGCGAACTTTCCGCCTGCGCCCCCGCCAGGGTGATCCCCGCGGCACCGCCCAGCCCGCGGAAAAACACGGCAAGCTCCCCCTTGGCTTCGGCCAGTGTGGCGCCGGCCAGCGGGAATCTTGGCCAGGACGAGGCGCCGCCGATCAGCCGGTGCCAGCGCCACCCGATCATCTCCTCCAGTTCGAACAGCGACAGGATATTGCCCATAATTCGGCTCTGGGTCAGCCGAGCGTCGCGCGGGCCACTTCGATCAGGCCCTGCTTGACGTCCGGGTCGTCGGTCAGCGGTTCGATCATGGCCGCCAGCACCGCCTCGTGGGCCTGCATCCCGGCGGCGATAAGCGTGGCGCAATAGATCACCAGGCGGGTCGAGCAGCCCTCCTCGATATCGATCCCCCGCAGCGTCCGCAGACGCACGGCCAGGGCGACCAAGGGCGCGCAGCGATCCCGGGTGAGCCCGCTCTCGGCGGCTACCACATGCAGTTCCGCCTCGGCGGGGGGGAAGTCGAACTCGATGGAGACGAAGCGCTGCCGGGTGCTCGGTTTCAGGGCTTTCAGGATATTCTGGTAACCGGGGTTGTAGGATGCGACCAGCATGAACCCGTCGGGCGCCACCAATGTCTCGCCGGTGCGCTCAAGCGGCAGGATGCGACGGTCGTCGGTGAGCGGATGCAGAACCACGGCCACATCCTTGCGCGCTTCCACCACCTCGTCGAGATAGCAGATGCCGCCTTCGCGCACGGCGCTGGTGAGTGGACCGTCGACCCACACCGTGTCGCCGCCGCGCAGCAGATAGCGGCCGGTCAGATCGGCCGCCGTCAGATCGTCATGGCAGGAAACGGTATAGAGCGGGCGGTTGAGGCGGGCCGCCATGTGGCGAATGAATCGGGTCTTGCCGCAGCCGGTCGGCCCTTTCAGCAGCAGTGGAAGACGGTTTAGAAAAGCATGCTCGAACAGCGCGCATTCATTGCCGGTCGGCAGATAGAACGGAATCGCCTCGGCGGATGCGCCAATGGACAGGGAAGTGGACATCAGCAGTTTTCTTTCTTGGTCCGAGCCTCGTGGTGGAGGCCCGGACCTGTTGTAGAGCGGACGAATGAAGGCTTACTTGGTTGCAGGTGAATCGAGACGGTTGGATATCGGGGCACGCCCCGGCACGAAGACGGCGATCAGGTAGAGCACCAAGCCGAGCGTCACCATCACGCCGCCCCCCAGGCGCGCCCAGTACCACAGCGTCATCTGCTGTTGGACGTCCATGTAGGCTTCGCCAAGTCCGCGTTCGAGATAGCTTTGCGTAATGCCGGCGCCGGTCAGGGCCAAGGTCATGGCGACGACGCCCAAGGTAAGTATCCAAAAACTCCAGATATTCAGGGTCTGGTTATAAGGCGGTCGGCCCAGCAACTGCGGCATGGCATAGGTGATCATCGCCAGGTTGATCATGGCATAGGCGCCATAGAAGGCGAGGTGGCCATGGGCGGCGGTGAACTGGGTGCCGTGTGTGTAAAAATTCACCACCGACAGGGTATGTGCGAAGCCCCAGACGCCGGCGCCGAGAAAGGCCATAACGGCACAGCCCAACGACCAGAGCAGAGCCGCCCGATTGGGATGATCGCGCCCCCCCTTGCGGACCATGCTGAACGAAAACACGACGATCATCAAGAACGGCAGTGGCTCCAGCGCGCCAAAAATACTGCCGATCCCTTGCCAATATTTGGGCGTGCCAATCCAGTAGTAATGATGGCCGGTGCCAAGGATGCCGGTAAATAGCGCCAAGCCGACGATGACATAGAGCCATTTTTCGATGATTTCACGATCGACGCCGGTCAGTTTGATCAGCAGGAAGGCAAGAATGGCGGCCATGACCAATTCCCACACGCCTTCGACCCACAGATGGACGACCCACCACCAGAACATTTTGTCGATGACGACGTTGTCGGGCACGTAAAATGCGAACAGGAAGAAGATCGCGACGCCCCACAATCCCAGCAGCAGAATGTTGGTGATCACCGTTTTACGGCCGCGCAGCACCGTCATTGTGCAGTTGAACAAAAACATCAATGCGACGATGACGATGCCGATCTTGATGACTATCGGCTGTTCCAGATACGAACGGCCCTCATTCGCAGAGTAGCCGAACAGATAACCCACCACGGCGATAACTGCCGCGATCAGAAATAGCCAAAACTGCAATTTGGCAAGGAACGGGCTGTAAAGCTCGTTCTCGGTTTCCTCTGGAAGCAAGAAATAGGTGCTACCGAAGAAGCCCATCAGAAGCCAGACGATCAGGGCGTTGGTATGGATCATGCGAATGACGTTGAATGGCAGCAGGCCTACCGGAATGCTGGTCGGCGCGACATAGACTGTGGCCCCCAACAGACCGAAAACGATCTGCAGCGAGAAGATCAACATGGCGCCATAAAAATATAGCTTGGCGACTTGTTGCGATTGATATTTCATATATTCGCTCCTTCAAGCGCTGCATTTATTTGGGAGAATGCGGCGGCCAGTTCTGCGTATCGACGGCACTGGTCCATCGAAGAAAGGCGATGAGATCATTCAGATCATGATCGCTTAGATTGAATTGCGGCATCTGATGGCGGTCGTCGATGCCCGTGGGCTGGGCCTGAAACCATGCTTTGAGCCCATCGCTGGCGCCGGCGGGGTCGGTCTGCCCGCCATATTTTATCCACACCTTGCCGAGTTCCGGCGCGAAGCGGGCGCCTTCGCCAAAGAGCGTATGGCAATCAAAGCATGCGTGTCGCTCGAAGATCTGTTTGCCACGCGCCGCCGAGGCGCTGATCGGGTTGGTGACCTCCATAACGCGCGCCTGGTGGTAGCTGTTCGTGACCAGCGCCACGAAGATGACGAAGAAAAAGACCGTGCCGCCATAAAATATGTTGCGTGCCGCCGCTTTTGTTAGACGCTCAGCCATTATTGCTGTCCCTTCACATTCGTGAGTTGGACGCCAGGGTAGATGCCCAGGGGCGGGCATACGTTGTGCTGGCGCAAACAAAAGAAACGCGATTACAAAATATTTAGGCCAGTTTGCGCGGCTGTACAACGGGAATATCCGCC
>JAJZHU010000084.1 GCA_021798375.1 Pseudomonadota bacterium
GTGCACCAACCCGTCGTCATATTCTTCGGTCGCCGCGGCCTGGGCGCTCCATTCATAGGCGCGGGTATCGTCGAATTGTCCCATGGCGCGTTTCACCAGGGCTTCGGGGATGCGTGCCGCGGCAACCCTTGAATGGGAGGCGTCGCGCGTGTGTTTCGCCGGGGCGTGGAACTGGGCTGGTTCGGTGCGGCCGGTGGTCGTGTGGCGCGGGGCTTGGCTGCGCGCCCAGTTGTGGCTGTGCACCAAACCATCGTCATGTTGCGCTTCCACTGCGGCGGGCGCCGTGTGGCCATAGGTCCGCGTGGTTTCGGGGCGTTGTTGCATCGGGGTGCGCGCCCAATTGTGGCTGTGCACCAGCCCATCGTCGTATTGATCGTCGGCGGTGCGGATTTCCACGGCGGCCTTCACCACGCTTTGGGTGATGCGCATCGCCGCGGCTCTCGGTTGGGTGGTCTGCGCGCTGTCCGTCGTCTTGGTCGACCGATGGGTGCTGGCCCAGTTGTGGCTGTGCACCAACCCGTCGTCGTATTGATCGTCGGAGGCGGATTGCGCATTCCACTCATAGCCCTGCGTATGTGAAGATTGTTCCATGGCGCGTTTCACCAATGCTTCGGGGATCGGGCTGGCGAGGACTTCGGCGTTGGCAGACAGGGAGACGCCGTCGAAACGATCGGAGTTGGGAGCGTAAATATATTTGCTTTCGTTCGACATCTGCGGTCTCCTAAATTCAGACACGAGAGGGCTCGTGTGGTGTGTGTGAAGAATTGACCGCTGGCAAAAAAATTGCGACCCCTTAAAATAGGGGAATGTTGGAATGCAGTCGGTGAATTCACAACCAAACCTGTAAAGTAGTAAAGTTTGTAAAATGGCGGCTCCTCAAATCGGGCGTATCGTGCGGCGAGTGCGGCAGGAACGCGGGCTGACCCAGGCGGCGCTGGCGGTTACGGTCGGCGTGTCGGCAAGCTATCTCAACCTGATCGAGCATGATCAGCGCGGAGTCACGGCCTCGGTGTTGCTGAAATTGGCCGAAGCTCTGGCGATTGACCTCTCGGAACTTTCGGGCCAGACCGAACGCAAGCTGGAGGCGGGGCTGCGCGAGGCGTTGTCGGACCCGCATCTGGTCAGCGAAGACGTGCCGATGGCCGAAATCGTGCAAATGGCGGGCGGCAGCCCCACGGCGGCGCGGGCGGTGTTGGCGCTTTACCGCGCCTATCGCGCGGCGCGGGAAGACGCCAGCGGCATCGCCTTGCCTTCGGGTCGCCGGATCATGATGCCCAACGACGAGGTGCGGGATTTTTTCAACGATCACGGCAATTATTTCCAGCGCCTGGAAGAGCGGGCCGAGATTTTGCACCAGGAGCTTCAGGCGTCGCCACCGGAAATGAACCACGCCATCGCCGAGCGTTTGCGCAAACGCCACGATTTGGCCGTGCGGGTGGTGCCACTGGAGGGAGCGCTGCGGGTTTACGAGCCGGAAACCAGGCTGTTGCTGCTGTCGGAACAACTGCCGCGCGAATCGCGTGGCTTCCAACTGGCGTTTCAGTTGGCGTTGCTGGAAGCGCGCGGCACGGTCGAGTCGGAAATTCAGGCGGCAAAACTAAGCACCCCGGAAGCGGCCTCGCTGATGCGGGTGGGGATGCTTAATTATGTCGCGGGCGCGTTGTTGATGCCTTACCGCGCCATCCGCGAGCAGGCGCGGGTGTTGCGTCACGATGTCGATGGCCTGGCGGCGCGGTTTTCGGTCAGTTATGAACAGGTGTGCCACCGGCTCAGCAGTCTGCAACGCCCCGGCGAGCGCGGCGTGCCGCTGTTTTTTCTGCGCACCGATCTGGCCGGGAATGTGTCGAAACGCTTTTCGGGCGCGGGGTTTCCGTTTGTGCATTTCGGCGGTTCCTGCCCGCGCTGGGTGGCGCACACGGCTTTTTCGACGCCCGGCGAGATCCGCGTGCAGGTGGCGCAACTGCCTGATGGCGCGACGTTTTTATGCTTCGCCCGCACCGTGTCCGGATTTGCCCCGCGCTGGGGGGAACCGGCGCCGATCTATGTGGTGGCGATGGGGTGCGAGATCGGGTTTGCCGGCGATATGGTCTATGCCGACGGCATCGATCCGGTGCGGGCGGCGGTGGGGATTGGGTTGTCGTGCCGCCTGTGCGATCGGCCCACTTGCCGCAGCCGCGCCTTTCCCCCGCTGGAGCATCGCATCACGATGGATCCACACACCACCAGCGCCAGCCCCTATCGATTTGAAAGGTAACCCATCAATCAATGTCGGCGCAGTATCTCGTGGGCAATTCTTGTCCTCTTGTAAATATTTATCGGGCGATTAGGCTGCCCGCCCTTTTGCTTGGTCGGGTGAGAAATGCGTAAATTGAAGCAAGGCGGCTATTTTCTGTTGGCGGATCCCAATTTCAACAAGGGAACCGCCTTCACCGATGCCGAGCGCGATCTGTTCGATCTGCATGGCTTGTTGCCCCCGCATGTCAGCAGTCTGGAGGGGCAGGTGACGCGGCGTCTGGCCTCGATCCGCGGTCTGACCAGCGATCTGGAAAAATATATCTTTCTGCGCGATTTGCAGGATACCAACGAAACGTTGTTTTTCGCCTTGCTGACCGCGCATCTCGAAGAATTTCTGCCGATCGTCTATACCCCCACCGTGGGCTTGGGCTGCCAGCGTTTCAGCCATATTTTCCGCAAGCCGCGCGGCTTGTTTTTGGGGCCGCAGCACCGGCACCGGTTGGATGCGATCTTCGCCAACCCGCGTTTCGACAATATCGACGTGATCGTGGTGACGGACGGCGAGCGCATTCTGGGACTGGGCGATCAGGGCGCGGGCGGCATGGGTATTCCCATCGGCAAGCTGGCGCTTTACACGGCCTGCGGCGGCATAGCACCCGAACGCACCTTGCCGATCACGCTCGATGTGGGCACCAACAACCAGGAATTGCGTCATGATCCGGCCTATATCGGTTGGCGCAATGAACGTATCCGCGGTGAATCCTACGAGAATTTCATCGAGGAATTCGTCGGCGCCGTGATGCGCCGCTGGCCCAATGTATTGTTGCAGTGGGAAGATTTCGCCGGCGCCAACGCCTCGATGCTGCTGGAGCGTTACCGCGACCGCTTGTGCACCTTCAATGACGACATCCAGGGCACCGCGGCGGTGGTGGTGGGCACGGTGCTATCGGCGCTGCACGCCAGCGGCCAGAGCCTGACCGATCAACGCATCGTGGTGGCGGGGGCGGGGGCTGCCGGTTGCGGCATTTCCGAATTGCTGGTCACTTCGATGATCAATCGCGGAGTTTCCGAGGCAGAGGCGCGCAGCCGGTTCCATTTGCTCAATTCGCGTGGGCTGGTCACCGAGGCGACCACCGGGTTGCAACCCTATCAAACCCCGTTTGCGCAGAAATTGAGCGCGATCGACCATTGGGGCCTCAATGCCTGGGGATCGATCGGTCTGCTCGATGTGGTGAACCATGCCAAACCCACCATCTTGTTGGGGGTGAGCGGCCAGGCCGGCCTGTTCACCGAGGATGTGGTGCGCGCCATGGCCGCTATCAACCAACATCCGCTGATCTTCCCGATCTCGAACCCGACCTCGAAGGCGGAGGCGTCGCCCGCCGATATCATGGCGTGGAGCGAGGGCAGGGCCGTGATCGGCACCGGCAGCCCGTTCCCGCCGCTGATGGTCGATGGTGTGCTAAAGCGGATTGATCAGGTCAATAATTCTTATATTTTCCCGGGTCTTGGCCTGGGCACGGTGGCATCCGGCGCGCGGCGCGTGAGCGACAAGATGTTCCTAGCCGCCGCCGAGGCGCTGGCGGAAATGTCGCCCGCGCGTCATGGTCCTGGTCATACCTTGCTGCCCCCGGTGACTGCTTTGCGCCCGGTGGCCGTGCATGTGGCGGCGGCGGTGGCGCGTCAGGCGTATGCGGAAGGTCTCACTCAGGGCTTTGACCCCGCCAACGCCGAGCGGGTGGTGAAAGCGCGCATGTGGGAACCGGAGTACGAGGCTTTCGAGCGGGGCTGAAGAAACCCGCGGGGGGCGGCACCTTTGCGCAATCCCCTCTTGTCTCTCGGACAGGTGCCGGGTAAGCCCTCTTCCTTGCTTCCATAATGGCTGTTGATTTAACTAATAGGGGTTCCGATGTTCGCCAAACTGCTTGGTTTGATGTCCGCCGATATGGCGATCGACCTTGGAACCGCCAATACGCTGGTCTATGTCAAAGGCCGGGGTATCGTGTTGAACGAGCCATCGGTGGTGGCGATCAGCGAGATCAAGGGCAAGCGCGAAGTGTTGGCGGTGGGCGAGGACGCCAAGCTGATGCTGGGTCGCACGCCGGGGAATATTCAGGCCATCCGCCCGTTGCGCGATGGGGTGATCGCCGATTTTGAATCGGCGGAAGAAATGATCAAGCATTTCATCCGCAAGGTCCACAAGCGCAGTTGGGGCACTTCGCCGCTGATCGTGATCTGCGTGCCGTCGGGTTCCACCGCCGTGGAACGCCGCGCCATTCAGGAAAGCGCTGAATCCGCGGGCGCGCGCAAGGCGTTGCTGATCGAGGAACCGATGGCCGCCGCCTTGGGCGCGGGTCTGCCGGTGAATGAACCATCGGGGTCGATGGTGGTCGATATCGGCGGCGGCACCACCGAAGTGGCGGTGATTTCGCTGGGTGAAATCGTTTGCTCGCGTTCGGTGCGCACCGGCGGCGACAAGATGGACGAGGCGATCATCAATTATATCCGCCGTCATCACAATCTGCTGATCGGCGAACGCTCGGCCGAGCGGATCAAGATGGACATTGCCGCCGCCACACCGCCGGACGATGGCTCGGAAGGCCCGTTTTGTGAAGTAAAAGGGCGCGATCTGCTCAATGGCGTGCCGCGTGAAATCCAGGTCAGCCAGCGTCAGATCGCCGAAAGCCTGGCCGAGCCGGTGATTGCGATCATCGAGGCGGTGAAATACACGCTGGAACGCACGCCGCCCGAACTGGCGGCCGATATCGTCGATCGCGGCATCATGCTGACTGGCGGCGGTTCGCAATTGTTCCGCCTGGACGAAGTGCTGCGCGAAGCGACCGGTCTGCCGGTGACGGTGGCCGAGGATCCGCTGAAATGTGTGGTGCTGGGCACGGGGCGGGCGCTGGAAAATCCCAAGGCGATGCGCAATCTGCTTAGTACGATGTATTGAATGAGGTAGGGGGAGAAGAAGGTTCTGTTTGCCTTTTTCTTCCAGCAAATCTTTCACCAACCAAAGGACGGAAGGCGTGATCCGGCTTTCCATTCCATTTCGTCAGGCTTTGGCGCGCCTCACCCTGCCGGTGTTGGCGATTTTGGCGTTCGGACTCATTTTGATCGGCAAGGCCGATGTGGTGATCGAACAATATCTCAGCGCCAGATTGTCCGATGTGCTGGCGCCGCTTTATGATGTGGTGTCGGCGCCGCTCGATGCCGCGCGTGCCGAGATGACGGACGTGGCGGGCCTGTGGTCGTTGCGCAAGGAAAACAGGCGATTGCGGGCGGAAAATCAACAGTTGCGGCGCTGGCAGGCGGTGGCGATGGCGCTCGATGCGGAGAATAGCCAGTTGAAAGCCACCTTGCACTGGAGCAACAATACCACGGAAAAATTCGTTACCGTGCCGGTGGTGGCCGACAATGGCGGGGTTTACGCGCGTTCGGTGCTGGTTTCCACCGGGCCGCACAGCCCGATCGCGCCGGGGCAGATTGTGCTGGATGCGGGTGGATTGGTGGGGCGGGTGATCGAAGTCGGTTCGCGCAGCGCGCGGATTTTGCTGATTACCGATCTGAACAGCCGCGTGCCGGTGACATTGGCCGACAGCAGGGGCCACGCGATGCTGCTGGGCAACAACGGACCCCGGCCACGTTTGATGTATTGGGAAGACGGCGACGCGCCGAAAGAAGGCGAGCAGGTGGTGACCAGCGCCGAGGCCGGCGCCTATCCTGCCGGTTTGCCGGTGGGCAGCGTGCATTACATCGGTCCGGGCGAGGCGGAATTGATCCCGGACGCGGATCTTTCGCGGCTCGAACTGGTGCGGGTGGTGGATTATGGGGTGACCGACATGCTGCCGCCTGAAACACCGCATCCGGCGGTGAAGGCCGGCGCGCAATGACCGATCAAAGGCCGGGGATCAGGCTGCGGCCCAGTTTTGGGCGGCGGCTGGATGTGTGGTCGCGGCGCGGTTTTCCCGCGGCGGTGACTTTGTTGCTGATTTTGCTGCTGGAAGCGCCGCTTGGGTTGCACGTGTCGGCGCAGTTGCAATTGGCGCTGTCGCTCGCCAGCCTGTTTTTTTGGTCGGTTCACCGCCCCACTTCGATGCCGCCTTGGCTGGCCTTCGGGTTGGGGTTGTTGATAGATCTGCTGCAAATGCAGCCGATCGGGTTGTCGTCGCTGGTGTTTCTGCTGGTGGTTGGCGTGGCGCGGCACTGGCGGCATGATTTGCGCCGTTTGGGGTTCATGTTGAGCTGGTTGGGGTTTGGCTTTGTCGCGTTGGGAGCGGTGTCGCTGATCTATGCGGCGAGCAGCCTGTTGCGTTGGCGTTTGTTGCCGCCCATGCCTTGCGTCGATGAATTGATGCTGGCGCTGATGTTCTATCCGGCCCTGGCGGTGTTGTTCGGTCATGCCCATCGGTATGCCGCGGCGCCCGAGCAAGCCTGATGGGACGTCACGACCAGGCCCGCCGCACTGCCTTGTTTACCCGCCGGGCCTTGTTGCTGGGCGGGTTCGAACTGACCGCGATGGTTGGCCTGGCGGTGAAATTATACCGGGTGCAGATGTTGGAAGGCGGGCGCTATACGGTGCTGGCCGAGAAGAACCGCATCAGCGCCAGACTTACCACCCCGGTGCGGGGGCGCATTCTGGATCGTGGCGGCGTGACGGTGGCCGGCAACAAGCCCAATTGGCGGTCTGAAATCGTGGCCGAAGAGGCCTATGACGTGGAAGACACGCTGGACGCTTATAGCAAGATCGTGCCCTTGGCCGACCGCGATCGGGCGCGTATTCTGCGCGATGTCCGCCGTCAGCGCCGTTTTGTGCCGGTATTGGTGCATGATTTCCTGACCTGGGACCAAATGGCGGCGATTCAGGTCCATGCGCCCGAATTGCCGGGCATCGTGGTGGATGTGGGGCAGACGCGGCTTTATCCTTTCGGCGCGCAATTGGCGCATGTGGTGGGTTATGTGGCGCCGCCCAATCAGCGTGACCTTGGCGGCGATCCGGCCTTGGCGCTGCCGGGAATGCGCGTCGGGCGGGCGGGGGTCGAGGGTTATCGTGAAGCCGAATTGCGTGGCCAGGCGGGCGAGGTGCAGTTGGAGGTCAATGCCGCCGGGCGGGTGATCCGCGAGTTGGCGCACGAGGCCGGCGTGCCTGGCGCGGACGTGACGCTGGCGCTCGATTCAGGGTTGCAGGGCGACGCGCTGACGGCGCTGGGTGACGAAAGTGCCAGCGCCGTGGTGCTGGACGCGCAAAATGGCGAGGTGCTGGCAATGGCCAGCAACCCCAGTTTCGATCCGACCTTGTTCGATCAAGGCGTCAGCGAGGCGCAATGGGTGGCCTGGACATCGGATCGCAAGGCGCCCTTGATCAACAAGGCCGTGGCCGGCCTGTATGCGCCGGGCTCGACCTTCAAATTGACGGTGGCGCTGGCCGGGCTGCAAGCCAAGACAATCACCCCGACCGATACGATTTTTTGCCCCGGTTATCTCGATCTGGGCACATCGCGGTTCCATTGCTGGAAATTGGGCGGCCATGGCCAGTTGAATGTTGTCGGCGGGTTGAAGAACAGTTGCGACGTGTTTTTCTATGAAACCGCGCGGCGGACGGGGGCCGACAGGATCGCCGCCATGGCCAACCGGTTGGGGTTGGGGGTGACGCCAACCATCGATCTGCCGGGCGCGCGCACCGGTTTGGTGCCCACGCGCGAATGGCGCGAGAAACAGGGCAAGCCTTGGAACATCGGCGACACCATCGTCGATGGCATTGGTCAGGGATTCCTGCAGCTCACCCCGTTGCAATTGGCGACGATGGTGGCGCGGGTGGCCACGGGCAACGCGGTCGAGGCTCGGGTGAAATTATCCGATGGCGTCGCGCAGAATCCTTTGTCGCTGGATATTTCGCCGCGTGATTTGAATCTGGTGCGGATGGGCATGTGGCAGGTGGTGAACGACGTGGGCGGCACCGCACCGCTGGCCAAATTGAATTTTCCCGGCGTCGAGATGGCGGGCAAAACGGGTTCGACCCAGGTGCGGCGGATTTCGCGCGAAGCGCGCGAGGCGGCGGGCGGGTTCAATTCGATGAGCCTGCCATGGGAATTCCGCCCGCATGCGCTGTTCGTGTGTTTCGCCCCGTTCGACAAGCCGCGTTACGCGGCGGCGGTGGTGGTGGAGCACGGCAATGCCGGTGCGGCGGCGGCGGCGCCACTGGCGCGGCAGATCATGATCGCGGCGCTGACCCGCGATCCGCTCGGGGCGTTGAAGGGGTTGGCGGTGCTGGCGGGTAAGGGTAGCTAAGAATCTTCTTTTTGTGAACAAAAAGAAGCAAAAAAACTTTGATCGTGTGAAGTGGACTGGCTATCGATTGTAAGTTGTCATCAACTCACTTGGGGTCACTTGTCCGAACGGGTTTTGTGCGGCGGAGCCATGGATAAGTGGCCCGCCTACGCCAGACTCTTGACGGTCGCTTCGGCGGGCCACT
>JAJZHU010000085.1 GCA_021798375.1 Pseudomonadota bacterium
CATATCCGGCTTACGCCCGCCAAACCCTAGAGCACGTTCGGATCACGTTGAACGATATACGTGCGACGAACGTGCTCTAGCTTTTTGTTTTTACGCATGATTCACGCCTCCGTGTTATTCAACCTGCGGCGATCATGCTCTAGCTATGCAGCCCCGGTGCTTCGTGGCCGCTGCGGGCGACATATTCGGTATAGCCGCCGTCATATTGGTGGATGCCCTCCGGGGTTAGTTCCAGCACCCGGTTGGAAAGGGCGGCGAGGAAATGCCGGTCGTGCGAGACGAACAGCATGGTGCCTTCGTATTGGGCGAGGGCGGTGATGAGCATCTCCTTGGTCGCCAGATCGAGATGGTTGGTCGGTTCGTCCAGCACCAGGAAATTCGGCGGGTCGTAGAGCATCAACGCCATCACCAGCCGCGCTTTCTCGCCACCCGAGAGCACGCGGCAGCGTTTTTCGACTTCGTCGCCCGAAAAGCCGAAGGCGCCCGCCAGCGTGCGCAGCGATCCCTGGCCGGCGTGTGGGAAGGCGGCGTCCAGCGTTTCGAACACGGTGCTTTCGCCGTCGAGCAAATCCATCGCGTGTTGGGCGAAATAGCCCATCTTTACGCTGCCCCCCAGGGTGACCGAACCCGCATCGGGTTCGGTGGTTCCCGCCACCAGCTTCAGCAGGGTGGATTTCCCGGCGCCGTTCACACCCAGCACGCAGCAGCGTTCGCGCCGCCGCACCAGCAGATCGAGCCCTTGGTAAATCACCCGGTTGCCATAGGCTTTGTGCACACCTCGTAAATTGGCCACATCCTCGCCCGAGCGCGGTGCCGGGCGGAAATCGAAGGCCACCGACTCGCGTCGCTTTGGCGGTTCGACCCGGTCGATCTTTTCCAGCTTCTTCACCCGGCTTTGCACCTGGGCGGCGTGTGAGGCGCGGGCTTTGAAGCGTTCGATGAAGTTGATTTCCTTCGCCAGCATCGCCTGTTGGCGTTCGAATTGCGCCTGTTGATGTTTTTCATTCAGGGCGCGTTGGCGGTCGTAGAATTCATAGTCGCCGGAAAATTCGGTCAGGGCGCCGCCATCGATCTCGATCACCTTGTTGATGACGCGATTCATGAATTCGCGGTCGTGCGAGGTCATCAGCAGCGCGCCGTTGAAGCCGGCCAGGAATTGTTCCAGCCAGATCAGGCTTTCCAGGTCGAGATGGTTGCTGGGTTCATCCAGCAGCATGACATCGGGGCGCATCAGCAGAATACGGCCGAGTGCGACGCGCATTTTCCAACCACCGGAAAGTTTGCCGACATCGCCGTCCATCATCTCCTGGCTGAAGCCCAGGCCGTCGAGTACTTCGCGTGCCCTGCCGTCGAGCGCGTAGCCGTCGAGTTCCTCGAAACGGGCCTGCACTTCGCCGAAACGTTCGATGATGGCGTCGAGTTGGTCCATCTGGTCCGGGTCGGCCATGGCGGCTTCCAGTTTGGCCAGTTCGGCGCCTACCTCGGCCACGGCGCCGGCACCCTCCATTACCTCGGCCACCGCGCTGTGGCCGGCCATTTCGCCCACATCCTGGCTGAAAAAGCCGATGCTGACGCCGCGATCGATCAGGATCTGGCCCTCGTCGGGTTCTTCTTCGCCGGTGATCATGCGAAAGAGCGTGGTCTTGCCGGCGCCGTTGGGGCCGACCAGGCCGATTTTCTCGCCCTTTTGCAGTGCGGCCGTGGCCTCGATAAAGACCAGGCGGGTGCCGTTTTGCTTGCTGATGCTGTCCAGGCGAATCATGTGTCCTCGGGGGGGGGCAGGGTGGTTGCGGATTGTTGAGAAAAAAAGGCTCGGCCTTATTCCCCCACGAACTCCTCGCTTGGGTAGCCTTGCGCGAACAGTAGCGCGCGCAGATTGCCGTATTTTATCTGTGCCTGCGCCACGGCCGCCACGGATGGTTTGGCGTGATAGGCCACCCCCAGGCCCGCGGTTTGGATCATCGGCAGGTCGTTGGCGCCATCGCCCACGGCCAGCGTTTCGGACAGCGCCAGCCGGCTTTCGGCGGCCAGTTCGATCAGGCTGGCGCGTTTGCTGTCTTTATCGAGGATCGGTTCGCCGACCAGGCCGGTGAGGGTGGCGCCGTCGTCGAGCAATATGTTGGAGCGGTGGACATCAAAGCCGCACCGGGCGGCGACGCGGGCGGTGAAGAAGGTGAAGCCGCCAGAGACGAGGGCGGTGGTGGCGCCGGATTTTTTCATCGTGCGCACCAATTCCATCGCACCGGGCATGAGTTTGGTGGCAAGCCAGGTTTCCTCCAGCGCCGCGATTGGCAGGCCTTTGAGCAGTGACACGCGGTAGCGCAGGGCTTCCTTGAAATCCAGCTCGCCGTTCATGGCCCGCGCGGTGATGGCGGCGATCTGGTCCTTGATGCCGGCGAAGGCGGCCAGTTCGTCGAGCGTTTCGCTGGTGACGATGGTGCTGTCCATGTCGGCGATCAGCAGTTTTTTGCGCCGTGCCTCGGATGAGGTGATGATAGCGTCGATCGGCCGGCCCGCGAGCAGTGCCGAGACTTGTGCTTGATCCGGGGGGACAGAACAGGCGATATCCACCGCTTCGAGCGGCGATAGCTGGGTAATGGCGGAACTTCCCGCCGCGTCGGCGATAAGGCTGACCAGGGCGGGATCGAGGTTGGTATGGGTGCGGGCGGCGATCAGGGTAAGAATATGCATGAAGGCAGCGATGCCACAGGCACGGGCACGCATCAAGATAGGCGTGCATTGATTGTTGCCGGGCCTACGGCCAGCGGCAAATCGGCGTTGGCGCTGCGACTGGCGCAGGAATGGGGCGGGGTGGTGATCAATGCGGATTCGATGCAGATCTATCGCGAATTGCCCATTGTCACCGCGCGCCCGACGCCCGCCGACGAGGCTTCGGCGCCGCATCGTCTGTATGGCGTGCGGGCGGCGCGCGATCCGGGCAGCGTGGCCTGGTGGCGGGGCGAGGCGTTGGCGGCGATGGAACAGGCGCGCGAGGGTGGATTGATCCCGATTTTATGCGGCGGCACCGGGCTGTATTTTGCCTCGCTGACGGGCGGGTTGGCCGATATTCCCGATCCGGGCGAGCCAGCGCGGCAAGAGGCGCGGGGGTGGTTGGCCGAACATGGCGCGGCGTGGCTTTATGCGCGGTTGGCGGCGGAAGATCCGGCCAGTGCCGCGCGGTTGCGGCCCAGCGACGGGCAACGCATCGCCCGCGCCTGGGAGGTGTGGCGCGGCACCGGCGTGGGGATGGTGGAATGGCACGCCAGGGGCAAACAGCAACGGGCGCCATGGGATTTCGCGGCGATTTTGCTCGATCCCGCGCGCGAGGTTTTGCGTGGCGCCATCGCCGCACGGTTCGAGGCGATGATGGACCGGGGCGCGCCCGAGGAAGTGGCGGCGCTGCTGGCGCAAAATCTCGATCCCGGCCTGCCTGCCATGCGGGCGTTGGGCGTGCCGGAACTGGCGGCGTTTTTGAACGGCTCGCTTTCGCGCGCGCAGGCGGTGGCGGCGGCGGTGCTGGCGTCGGGCCAATATACCAAGCGTCAGGCGACCTGGTTTCGCCATCACGCATTGGCCGATCCGGCGCTTACGCATATTATACATGCGCAATTCGCGTGTCTGACGCAACTTTCGGAAAGATGCATGGGGGGGTTGTTGAATTTTTTGAAAAATAAGGGTTGACGCCGCGCGTCCGCACCCCCTAATCCTGCGGCTCTAGTTAGACGGGTGAATTGTGCCATGACCGAGATGAAAAGCGGCGCCGAAGTGTTGTTGCGTGCATTGAAGGAGCAGGGGGTCGAAGTAATCTTCGGCTATCCGGGCGGCGCGGTATTGCCGATTTACGATGCGCTGTTTCAGCAAGAAGACATTCGCCACATTCTTGTCCGCCACGAGCAAGCCGCGGTTCATGCCGCCGAGGGCTATGCGCGCAGCACCGGCAAGGTGGGCGTGGTGTTGGTGACATCCGGCCCCGGCGCCACCAATGCGGTGACGGGTCTGTGCGATGCGTTGCTCGACAGCATCCCGGTGGTGTGTTTTTCGGGTCAGGTGGCGACGCATTTGATCGGCAACGATGCCTTTCAGGAAGCCGACACCACGGGCATCACGCGCCAGGCCACCAAGCATAATTATTTGGTGCGCAAGGGCTCGGATATCGCCCGCGTGGTCCATGAGGCGTTTCAGGTGGCGCGTTCGGGGCGCCCTGGCCCGGTGCTGGTTGATTTGCCCAAGGATGTGATGGTGGCCGATGCGCCTTATTCCGCCGCCCCCAACACGCCGCATCGGTCTTATCGTCCGCGCACCGAGCCTGATTTCGAGCTGGTGACGAAGGCGGTGCATTTGATGAAGCTCGCCAGGAAGCCGATTTTCTATACCGGTGGCGGCGTGATCAATTCGGGGCCGGAAGCTTCGGAATTGCTGCGCGAATTGGTGCGGCTGTCGGGTTATCCTATCACCACCACATTGATGGGGTTGGGGTCTTATCCCGCCAACGACGATCAGTTCCTGGGTATGTTGGGGATGCACGGCACCTACGAAGCCAATTTGGCGATGCATGATTGCGACCTGCTGATCAATATCGGCGCGCGTTTCGACGATCGCGTGACCGGGCGCATCAATGCCTTCTGTCCGCACGCCACCAAGATTCACGTCGATATCGATCCTTCCAACATCAATAAGAACGTGAAGGTCAATCTGCCCATCGTGGGGGATGCCGCCAACACCCTGCGCGCCATGCTGGCCGCGTGGCGTGCCGACAGCGTGGAGCCCAACCGCGAGGCGTTGGCCAAATGGTGGGTGCAGATCAACGAATGGCGGGCGATCCATTGCCTCAGCTACGAGCAGGACAAATCGCCCGGCGCGATCATCAAGCCGCAATACGCCATTCAGCGTCTGTATGAAGCCACCCGTGCCCATGAACGCGCCACCGGGCAGCAAACCTATATCACCACCGAGGTGGGGCAGCACCAGATGTGGGCCGCTCAGTATTTCCACTTCGACAGCCCCAACCGTTGGATGACCAGCGGCGGGCTTGGCACCATGGGTTACGGTCTGCCCGCGGCCAGCGGCGTGCAGGTGGCCCACCCGGATGCGCTGGTGATCGATATCGCCGGCGAGGCCAGCATCCTGATGAATATCCAGGAAATGGGCACCTTGTGCCAATACCGCCTGCCGGTGAAAATCTTCATATTGAACAACCGTTACATGGGCATGGTGCGTCAGTGGCAGGATCTGCTGCATGGCGGGCGCCGTTCGGAAAGCTATTCCGAGGCTTTGCCCGATTTCGTGAAGCTGGCCGAAAGCTTTCACGCGGTTGGTCTGCGCGCCAATAATGTCGGCGAGTTGGATGACGTGATCGCCCAGATGATCGCCAGCCCCAAGGCGGTGATCGCCGATATCATGGTGGATCAGGACGAAAACTGCTTTCCGATGATCCCTTCGGGAGCGGCGCACAATGAGATGATCCTGGGTCCGGGCAAAGATCAGCGTGCGGCTCATGTGAGCGCTGCCGGCCGGATGTTGGTGTAGGAGAGCGAAACATATGCCCAAAACTCCCAATCAAATCCATGAGAATACCCTGCGTCAGGCCACGATTTCTGTGCTGGTGGAAAATGAAGCCGGCGTGCTGGCCCGCGTGATCGGGTTGTTTTCCGGCCGCGGTTACAACATCGACAGCCTGACCGTGGCGCCGGTGGATGAATCCGGCCGCCAAAGCCGGATCAATGTGGTGACCACCGGCACGGAAATGGTGATCGCGCAGATCCAGGCGCAGCTTGATCGGCTGGTGCCGGTTTACCGCGTGTCGGATTTGTCGGAAGGCCCGCATATCTCGCGTGAGTTGGCGCTGATCAAGATGATCGGCACCGGCGAGGCGCGGTCGGAGGCGTTGCGCATCGCCGATGCATTCCGCGCCCGGGCGATCGACGCCACCACGGAAAGCTTTGTGTTCGAATTGACCGGCGACACCGGCAAATTGGATGCGTTTTTGAACCTGATGCGGCCTTTGGGACTTGCCGAAGTATCCCGCACGGGTGTAGCGGCAATCGCACGAGGGACACGGCTGATCTAACGCAGCCGTCTGCCACATTATCTGTTCTTGCCAAAGGCCCAAAGCCTGTAACCTGGGGATACCTGAAAATGCGCGTTTATTATGACCGCGATGCTGACGTTGCTTTGATCAAATCGAAGAAAGTCGCCGTGATCGGTTTTGGCAGCCAGGGCTTTGCCCATGCCAATAATTTGAAGGAAAGCGGCGTCGAAAACCTCGTGGTTGGACTGCGCGCGGGATCCGCGGGCGTTGCCAAGGCCGAAGCCAACGGCATCAAGGTGGTGAGCCCCGCCGAAGCGGCGGCCTGGGCCGACGTGGTGATGATCCTTACCCCCGATGAAAATCAGGCCGATCTTTATACCAAGGACATCGCGCCGAATATCCGTGCGGGGGCCGCCTTGGTGTTCGCCCACGGGTTGAACGTGCATTTCAACCTGATCGAACCGCGCGCGGACGTGGATGTGTTCATGGTTGCCCCCAAGGGCCCCGGCCATACGGTGCGCGGCGAATATCAACGCGGTGGCGGCGTGCCTTGCCTGGTGGCCGTGGCGCAAAACGCCACCGGCACCGCGTTTGAAACCGCTTTGTCTTATGCCTCGGCGATCGGCGGCGGCCGCGCCGGCATCATCGAGACGACGTTCAAGGAAGAATGCGAAACCGATCTGTTCGGCGAGCAGGCCGTGCTGTGCGGCGGTTTGGTGGAATTGATCCGCGCCGGGTTCGAGACGCTGACCGAAGCAGGCTATGCGCCGGAAATGGCCTATTTCGAATGCCTGCACGAAGTGAAGCTGATTGTCGATCTGATCTATGAAGGCGGCATCGCCAACATGAATTACTCGATCAGCAACACCGCCGAATACGGCGAATATGTCACCGGGCCGCGCATCATCACCGCCGAAACCAAGGCCGAGATGAAGCGCGTGCTGGAAGACATCCAGTCGGGCCGTTTCGTGCGCGATTTCATGCTGGAAAACAAGGTGAATGGCGCGAGCTTTAAGGCGACCCGCCGTCGCAACGCAGCACACCCGATCGAGGAAGTGGGCGCCAAGCTGCGCGGGATGATGCCTTGGCTGGTGAAGTCGCGGTTGGTGGATAAGGCGAAAAATTAAGGCGGAGGCGGGAGCTTTCCCGCAACGATGTTCCAACCGCCCAATGTGCGGCGGTTGGAACCCTGATGGCCTATATATACGCCGTAAGCGACAGCGACTTGATATTGGCGATCAATTGATAGGACGCGGTCAACTGCGTTTGCACCGATTGCAATTGGGTGGAAACCGCCGCCATGTTCACATCCTGCACGTTGGACACCTGGGTGCCGAGCGTGGTTGAGAGGGTGGTGTAATTGGTGCCGAGGGTTTGCAAATTGGTTTGAGAATCGCCCAATACGCCTTGTTCGGTGCCGATGGCGCCGATGGCGCCCGAAAGCGTGCTGTGCAGACCCGAAACCAGATCGGATAGGCCGCCGTCGTTCGCTTGCGACGCATTGAGCGAGCCGAGCACCGACAGCGAGGCGATGATGTCGCGCATGTACGACCCGGTTGTATTGGCGCCGGTGCTGGTGGTGAGGGTATTGCTGTTGGCCAGCACGCCGCTTTGCACCCATTGATGGTCGCCCACTTGCACGCTGGTGGGGGATGTTTGGCCAGGTTGCGACAGATAATTGGAAAATATGGTGGTGCCGGTGGCATTGGAAGCGGCGGCGGTGAGGGCGGCGCTCATCACGCCCGCACCGCCCAATGTGCCCAGATTGCCGACGGCCGTGCTGATTTGGCTGAACATGCCGCTGCTGGTGATGGCGTTGGGATTGGCGACAGGCGGATTGGCGCTGTCCTGACCGGAGAAGATATATTCGCCGCCGTTGGTGCTGTCGAGCAGGCTGCCTATTTGGCTTAGAGCCTGCTGGGCGTTGGCGGCGATGCTGGTGATTTCATTGCTGCTGGTGTTGTTGATGTTGGGCAGATCGGCGTAAAATGTCTGTGCGATCGAGGCGATTTGCGTCAGTGCGGTTTGGGTTGCGCTCATGTTGGTGGTGGCGCTGTTGATGTTGCTTTGATAGGCCGCGATCTGGCTGATTTGCGGCGAGAGCGAAAAAACCGTGTTGGATGCGGCACCTAATCCGCCATAGGTCTGCGCCACATAACCGGATGCGCTTTGTTCTTCGAGCGTGGTGAGTTGAGCGCGGCTGTTGGCGCTGCTGGAGATCAGAATTTCGGCCAGAGTGGAATAATTGCCGCCGATGTTGTTGATGCTGTTCGACATCTAATTGTTCCTGTTAATTGACGGCGGCGAGAAGCGCTGTCCACATGGTTTGAATGGCGCTGATAACCTTGGCGTTGGCGCCATAAGAATTTTGCAGCGTCACCATATCCGACATTTGCGCATCCACGGAAACGGCGCTGCCGGTGGAAAGTTGATTTTGCAATGTGGTCTGGGTGTCGGTTTCGCTGGCGAGTTGCGATGATACGTTCGATACCTGGGTGGCGTCGTTGGCACTGAGGGACGTGGCGAACGTGCCCAATGTCGCGCCCGGCAAATAGGCGATGCCGAGAGATCCCGTGGCGCCCAGGCCGGATGTGGGAATGTTGCCTTGTGCGACGCCGGATTGCGTGTAGCCGCCAAGCGCATAATCAAGCACCCGGCTGATCAGGGT
>JAJZHU010000086.1 GCA_021798375.1 Pseudomonadota bacterium
GTGGCTGTGGGCATTCGATAAAAAGATCGCCGCCGCGCAACCCTGAAACTATGCCGATCAACTTGCCTGGGAACATTCCCAGGCAAGTTTTTATTTTAAAGCTGTCTGGTGGCGATGGTCAATCAAGGCGGCGATGCCGACGCCATTCCAAGGCCCTGGCTGGACAGACTCGGCCACGCCGTGGTCGCCGAAATCCGCGATCAGGTGCCTGGATTGCTCGCACTCTGATCACTGATTGCCGGTCCGCGCAAAACGCGGCAATCCACGCTCACGCTTCGGCTGCTTCATTTTCCCTTTGCACATCGTGATGAAACACGATCTGCCGCTTGCCGGCGCGTTTGCCTACAAACAAGGCCCGATCGGCCATCTGTATGACCTGCATAACGTCCTGATCCTCGTCGGGCCACAAAGCCGCCCCCACTGTCATGCCGATCTCAACCTGCCGTCCGCTTACCATATAAGGCTTCATCGCATGCGCCAGCAGCCGCTGGGCGATCACCAAAGCCTCGTTTCCTTCATGTTTCTGCGCCACCACGGCCACTACAAACTCGTCGCCACCCAACCGCGCCACCGCGTCGTTGCTGCGCACATCGTGCCCCAACCGCGCCGCCACTTGCTGCAACAATTGATCGCCCACCGCGTGGCCCAACGTGTCATTCACATCTTTGAACCCATCCAGATCGCCCACCAGCAGCAAAATGCCACTTCCCTCGCGGCGTCCCCGCGCGGTGGCGAATTGCAACCAACGGTGCAGCCCGGCACGATTGTACAACCCCGTCAGCGAATCATGCGTCGCCCGATCCTCCATCTCGGCCAGTTCGATTTCCTTGTTGGTGAGACTGGCCACCAGAGCCCGCAGCGAGGCGATCAGCGTCTCGATCTCGGCAATGGCGTGCAATTTGGGAAATTCCACATCGTCGCCCTGGCGCAGGCGATCGGCGAAATCGGCGATCTTGCGCAACGGCGCCGTCACCTCGCCAGCGATCGCCCAACCGATCGGCAGGAACACCAAAGCCAACAACGACGCCAAAGTAACGGACTGAAGGCGCAACACACCAACCGCGGCCGACACCATCGAGACATTCTCGCGCACCAGGACGGTCCAATTCATCATTTGCGACCGTGCCCCCGATTTGCCGCCATCGCCCGCGGCAAGCGCGACCCCGGTTAAAAACATCCCGTCCGGCCAGCGCTCGGTGCTCCAAAAAGCCCCCCCTGCCCGCGCCCGATCGATAACCGGCAGCGAAAGCCTGGTTCCGACCGACCCACCCGGCCCCGACACCACCACATGATCCGCACCGATCAGATAGATCTCGCGTGTCGTCTTGCCGTCGTCGTCGGGGGTCAATGCATTGATCCCGATGTCACGGACCCAATTTCCGCTCAATTCAGCCATGATGACCGAATTCGGCTTGCCCTCGCTTCCGGCCACCGGGCGACTCAGCATTATCGCACCGCCGCGTTCCATCCGCGGCGAATCGACCCGCATATTGGCCCGCATATCAGATCGATCATTGCCCTGGCGCTCTCCGCTTTGCGCAAGAATTTTGCCGTCCCGGATGATCGCCACCCAGTTATAACCGGGCATCTGCCGCCGCAGTTGATCCAGCATCGCCTTCTGCGCCGCGGGATCGCGCAAATTATTCGCCGGATCCAACACACCCAGCAAGGTCAGATCACGCTCCCGCGCGGCCATCATCCGGTTCAATTGCCCGGCAATGCGCGCGGCGTCCCTCTGCAACGACCCGCCAATGTGTTCACGCGACGCCTTTAACGTCGATTGGCCCAACACCAACCCAAAGGTCAACGCCACGCCAAATACCGTGACCATTATCACGAACGTCACGCGCGTGCGAAAATTTGCCGAGCTTCGGCGCCAACGCCGCCAGCCCTCCACGGTCCGAAAGGAAAAGCCCATCGACTTATGCTTAAACTCGAAGTTAACCACAATCGCCTTTCCCGCCAATCCGCCGCGGCCCTATATATCATGGTCCTATTTGCGACCCTATACATGACATGAGTTTTAGATAGAGGCCACTGGACCGACACGCCGACTGTGTCAATAATGTCGCGGTCAAGCATTTTCTGCAAACGCCTACCAATTATCTCCCGGGAGACATAATATGATCAATACCAAGACGCCACCCCAACACAAACTGCGCCGTTCCATAACCGCCACCCTGCTTGCCACCAGCATCATCGCCGGTCTGGGCGCCCTTGCGCCCATGTCCGCCCATGCGACGGGAGCCATCGAACCCACCGCCCCCAGCCAGCATATTCCCGATTTCGCCAACCTCACCGCCGAGGTTCGCCCCGCCGTGGTTTCGGTCACCAACAAGCTGAAACAGAACCAAACCCCGCAAATGCAACAGATGCTGCCCTTCGGCTTCGCCATCCCGCAACAACGTCAAGCGGTCGAAGCCCGCGGTTCGGGCTTTATCATCTCCGCCGACGGCATCATCGTCACCAACAATCATGTGGTCAAAGACGATCAATCCATCTCCGTCACTTTGGATGACGGCACCGAGCTTCCCGCCAAGGTCATCGGCACCGATCCGCGCACGGATCTGGCGATTCTAAAGATCAACGCCGGCCATCCGCTGCCGTATCTTTTACTCGGCAACAGCGATAAAATTCGCGTCGGTGAATGGGTGATCGCGGTCGGCGACCCGTTTGGTCTGGGTGGCACCGTCACCGCCGGCATTCTTTCCGCCCGTGGCCGCGATATCGGCGACGGCCCCTATGACAGCTTTCTGCAGATCGACGCGCCGATCAACCAAGGCAACAGCGGCGGGCCGCTGTTCAACCAAGACGGCCAGGTCGTCGGCGTGAACTCGGCCATCATGTCGCCCACCGGCGGCAGCGTGGGCATCGGCTTTGCCATTCCCTCCAACACCGTCAAAACCGTGGTGGCGGAACTGGAAAAGAGCGGCAAGGTCACCCGCGGCTATCTGGGCGTGCAAGCCCAGAACGTCACCCCCGACATGGCCCGCGCACTCAACCTGCCCGATGGCGCCAACCAAAAAGGTGCTTTGGTGGCAAGCGTCGAACCAACCAGCCCGGCATCGCAGGCGGGCGTGCAGCCCGGCGACGTGATCATCGCCGTCGACGGCAATAAAATTGCCGACCCCCGCGGCCTGGCGGTCGTGATCGCGGGCTATGCTCCCGGCGCCAGCACCAAAATCACCGTGCTGCGCAACGGCAAACCCACCGTCCTTACCGCCACCCTCGCCAGCCTGCCCACCGACAACGCAAGCAATGCCGCCTCGCCCAGTGGCGAAGCCAGCGGCACCGCCATCGGCGTCGAACTTTCACCGCTAACCCCCGAATTGCGCGCTCAGCTGGGATTGCCGACTCACCAGGCCGGCGTGGTAATCAGCAACGTCGCACCAGGATCGGTCGCCGAACTGGCGGGTCTGCAAGCGGGCGATCTGATCATCAGCGTGGGCGCCACCCCGGTGACCAATGTCGATGAAGCCGCCAAGGCGATCCGCGCGCAACGCGGCAAAGACCACGCTGTCGCCTTGCGCATTCTCCGCAACGGCCAGGTCAGCTTTGTGGTGATCGGCGCAAGCCAAGGGTAACGACGAATAACCCGCCGGCGAAAAAAGCCCCAAGAGCCAACGCTCTTGGGGCCTTTTTTAACTCTGGCCCAACGCCGGATAATCCGTATAGCCCTCGGGCCCATCGGCAAAGAACAGCGCCGGATTGGGCGCATTCAGCGCCGCCCCGGCGGCAAATCGCTGCACCAGATCCGGATTGGCGATATAAAGCACCCCGAACGCCGCCGCATCGGCCTCGCCCAACGCCACCACCTTACTGGCGCTTGCAAAGGTCAGACCTTCGTTGGCGATCAACACGCCACCAAAGATCCGTTTCAAATCCGGCCCCAGCCGCCCTTCGCCCAGATGCTCACGCAAGCACAAAAACGCCAACCCGCGCGCCCGCGCCCCTTCCGCCACCGCACCGAACAACGCCGCCGGATTGCTATCGCCCATGCCGTGCGCATCGCCGCGCGGCGCCAAATGCATGCCCACCCGGTCCGCTCCCCAAACCCCGATCAGCGCGTCGAGCAACTCGAAGGTGAATTTCGTGCGCCCGGCGATCGGGCCACCATATTCATCGGTGCGCAAATTGGTGCTGTCCTGCAAAAACTGGTCCGGCAAATAGCCATTGGCGGCGTGCAATTCGACCCCGTCGAACCCCGCCGCCAGAGCGTTTTGGGCCGCCAGGCGATAATCCTCGACAATCGCCTTGATTTCGTCGATCGAGAGCGCGTGCGGCATCACATAAGGCCGCTCGGGCCGCAGCAAACTAACGTGCCCCGGCGCCGCAATCGCGCTGGGAGCCACCGGCAACGCCCCGTCCAGAAAGACCGGATCCGAAATCCGCCCCACATGCCAAAGCTGCGCCACGATCCGCCCACCGGCGCCATGCACGGCCTGGGTCACTTTATGCCAGCCAGCCACCTGCGCCTCCGACCACAGCCCCGGCGTGTTCGCGTAACCCACGCTGCCGGGACTGACACAGGTTGCCTCGGTTAGAATCATCCCGGCCCCGGCGCGCTGACGGTAATATTCCACCATCAAATCATTCGGCACCCGCGACGCACCAGCCCGCGCGCGCGTCAGCGGCGCCATCACGATGCGATTGGGCAGTTCCAAGGCACCCACGCGCAGCGGCGTGAACAAATCGACCATTGGTTTAGCTCCTTTTGCAAACTCGCGTGAACTTGCGGTCGATGCGGCAACATATCAAGCGCCACATCGCCGCTGGCAGCCAAGCCTGGCGCACATCGGCGCAAACCCATGCAACAATCTGATTTATTTGGCGTAAGACCGCCCTCTGCGCGGGCAACACCCGCGGCAAATCCTCATGGTTGGGGCGGGAGGATTCGAACCTCCGTATGACGGAATCAAAATCCGTTGCCTTACCGCTTGGCGACGCCCCACCAGAGGGTGGCCGCTCATTAGATCGTTCGGTCCGGCTCGTAAAGCCCCCCACCCCATCGCCACCAATTTTTTGGCAAAATTTCTGCCGCCAACCGCGCTGCCCCGGCGGATTCAAACAACGCGAAACACGTCGCCCCCGATCCGCTCATGCGCGACAGCAACGCCCCCGGCAACGCGCGCAATGCCGCCAGCACCACGGCCACCTCGGGGCACAGGCCGATCGCGGCAAGCTCCAGATCGTTGCGCAGCCGCGCCAAATCCGCCACCATAGCCGCGGCATCATCCCAGGCAGCCGGAAACACGGCCTCGTCCGAAAACCCGCCCTGACGCGCCTTAAACACAGTGGGCGTGGGCAATGCCACACGCGGGTTGGCCAACACCATCCCCACGGCGGGAATCCGCGGCGCCGGACGCAAAATCTCTCCGATTCCCTGCATCAGCGCCGGCCGGCCTTGCACACACACCGGCACATCGGCACCAAGCCGAGCCGCCAATCCCATCAAATCGGCCTCTACCCCCCAAGCGCCGGCGAGCAACCGCAAACACGCCGCCGCATCGGCCGAGCCACCGCCAATCCCCGAAGCCACCGGCAGGTTTTTCTGCAGCACCAACCGCCCATAAGGCCGGATCCCCGCCGCATCGGCCAAAATCCGCGCCGCCCGCAGCACCAGATTGTCACTCTCCGCCTGCAATGCCAGCCCTTCCGGCCCCTCGATCAGCAAAGCAAGCTCGCCCTCGGGCACCAGGGAAATCCGATCCCCCGCCCCCGCGAATACCACCAGGCTATCCAGCAGATGATAACCATCCGCGCGTTTGCCCACCACGTGCAGATGCAGATTGATCTTGGCAGGGGCAAAAATATCCATCGGTATCAGGGCTTAACAGCTTTTGCCAAAGAAACCGTATCCACGCTGGCCAATTTCGCCCGCAACCGCGCCGCCGCCACCGCCGAAGGATCGAGCGACAAGGCGAATTGCCATTGATAGCGCGCCTCCAAATGCCGCCCCACGGCCTCATAGGCATCGCCCAGGTGGGTGTTCACATCGGGATCCTCGGGATCCATCTGCACCGCCGTTTCCAGCGTGCGCACCGCGTCCTTCACGTCGCCCTGGCGGAATTCCACCCATCCCAGACTATCCAAAATGGCCCCGTCGCCCGGCGACAATTTCACCGCGCGTTCGAGCAATTCCCGCGCCTCGGGCAAGTTGCGATTCTGATCCGCCCATGAGTAACCCAAATAATTCAACAGGCTGGGCTGATCCGGCGCCAGGCGCAATGCATGTTGCAAATCCGCCTCGGCCGCCGGCCAATTGCCGCTGTCTTGCGACGCCACCGCGCGATCGAACAGCAGCGCCCAATCCTGCGGCCCCAACTGTCCGCGCCGCTCAAGTGCCTGATCATAGGCGGCCACCGCGTCGGCCGACCGCCCGCGTTCGCGATCGATGTCGCCCATCACCTCGAACGCCTCGGCATGGTCGGGGTAATCCTTGGCCAACCCCTGTAGCAATGCCAATGCCTGATCGGTCTCGCCAAGTTGATCCAGCACCATCGCCCGCACCAACCGCACTTGCGGGTCCAACGCATCGTCGGCCGCCACCGGCGCCAATATGTCTCGCGCCTGCGCAAACCGCCCGGCACGCTGGTCTTCCTGCGCCGCCACCAGCCGCGCATCGGTCAGATCGGGCCGCAACGTCACCGCCATCTGCAAAAACACCTGCGACAGTTCCATCCCCGCTTGCGCATTGGCCGATTGGTTCACGTTGCCAGCCGAATCATTGCCCGAATCATTGCCCGAATCATTGCCCGAACCATTGGCATTCGCACCGTTGTTCAACTCGATCGCCACCGCCAGCAGAAACTCCGCCACCCCATCTCGCGGCGTGGCGACCAACGGCTTTGATACCCCCGCCAACAGTCGCGGCAACGCCATGCTGTCCTGCGGCACACCAGCCAGAAGATCGGTCAACATGCCGCGCGCCGTGTTCACCTGACCGGAACGCGCCAAAAAGCTGGCCTGCGCCAAGGCAAAGCGCAAACTCACCTGAGAACTTTGATTCTGCGCCACCCGGTATAATTCCGCGGCATCGGCCATCCGGCCGGCCCGATCGGCGATAAAGGCCGCTTGCAGCAAATAAATCCCCGCCAGCGACGACCCATTCGCCGCCTGCTGCAACTCGTGGATCGCCGCCAAATTCCGTCCCGCACCGGCATCGCACCAAGCCTGCAACACTGGCCGCAGCAACGGGAATGGTCCCAGGTTCGGCAGCTTGGCATAATCCCGCGCCGCCTGATCCCACTGCCCCGCGATCAATGCCTGATTGGCCACTTCCATCATCGCCAACCCATTGTGCGGCAACATTTTCGCCACGCGCAACGTATCGGCGCCGCCGCTCAACGCCAGCACTTCAAAGCCTTCGTTCAATGCATGAATATTGTGCGGATCGTGCGCCAGAACCGCCATGAAACTTTGCGCGGCAACATCGTAATCACCCATCGCCGCCGCCACATGCCCGACCAGGTAATCGGCGAAAACGCCGCTCACGCCCCCCTGCACCGCGGCCTGCGCGGGAAACCCGCACACAACCGCGAGAACGGCCGAGATCAGAGAAGCACGAATCATGGGGACACGAATCATGGGCACACGAATCACGGGCACATGAAACTTGGAAACAGGGGGCAAAGCCAAAATCAACATCTTGCGCATGGAACGAGAATTAGCAGCGAACCCCAGGCAAGACCAGCCTGCCAAAGCATTTTCCGCCCGGCGCGGATCATAAGCCCCCGAATCATACCACCCGCCCGAAGCCTCGACCGCTGATCGGCGGTCAAAACCTCGGACGGGTGGCATTTAACTCGTCAAACCCTGCCCTTTCGGACAGACGGGTTAGAATTTATAGCGCACCGCTGCATTGACCATGTGCATGGTGGAATTCGGAACAAGTGTCCCCGGCATCAGCAAATCGGCGTACTGAGTCGCACCGGCGTTCTGAATCCAATCGCTGTAGGTAAAGCGCTCGAACGAGTAGCCGACTATCAGTGTCGCTTGCGGCGAGATGGTGTATTCGCCGCTGACGTCGATGGTGCTCAGCATCGATGTCACGTTTGGCATCGACTGCATGGCTAGGTTTGCCAAAGTAAGCTGGCTGGTGATGCCCGTGCCGATCAGCGCCCCACCATCGCCCAACGCATAGGCCGTATCACCATAAGACAGATGATAGTCGGCGCTGAGCTTCAATTTATCCGGGATCGCGGCCCAGTCCACATCCACCCCGGCAGTCTGCGTGTTATCCGTGGTCTTTGCCTGCCACGGCACATTGAAACCGGTCGTGGCCGCATTGCCGCTCGCATAGATGCTCGCCTGGTCATTGTAGATCTGCTGATAGTTATAGTAGGCGTGGGCGTCGAGCGCCGGCGTTACCTGCCAATCCACGTCGGGCTCGATCGACAGATTATGGTTATTGGTCAGGCCATATTGAGTGTCCGGATAATAATCGTTGGCATATTTGACCATCGCCGACAATCCGAGACCAGGCAGCGGCGACGCATCGATTGTCGCTTTGATCTCGTCGTGAATACGCGAGGCTTCCATATAGATGACGGTGCCGGGCGCTTCGGGGCCGCAGTCGCCGTTAACGCCCACGCCACCCACGCCGCAGCCCTGCGCGTTCCACCAGCCGTTGGTGTCATAGTTGCGGGCCGTGCGATTTTCATGCGCGACGCTCAGCGTGCCGAACACATTGTCA
>JAJZHU010000087.1 GCA_021798375.1 Pseudomonadota bacterium
CATGGATCCCTTTAGAGCACGTTCGGATCACGTTGAACCATATACGTGCGACGAACGTGCTCTAACTTTTTGTTTTTACGCATGATTCACGCCTACGTGTTATTCAACCTGCGGCGATCATGCTTTAAACCTTCAAGTCGCGGGTGGCGCGAGGGCTTACCCACCGGACCGCGGAGCCTGTACCAACGGTCAAACCCCAGGCCCCTGGAATAAGGGTGAGAGCAATGTTTCGGACCGTCAAAAAATACGAAGAAGACGAGCTTGAGTTGCCCTACCCGGTGGGGCTGATCGACCGCGCCGAGGAGGAAATCAATGCTTCCGGTGTGATCGCGGGCGTTTCCGTGCCCGATCTCAAAGGCTTGGCCGCTGCGATGGCGATGAACACGCTACCTTGTCGCGTTGGGAAAATAGCAAGCAACAGCCGGGCGCATGGACCAAAAAGCAGGTGCATCACATCGTGATGTTGCTGTTGCACGATGGCGCGCCAAGGACACATCGCGCCAAGGACACATCTTGGCGAACAAAAAAGAAGTCTCTTCCCCTCCCTTCACCCCCTCCGAAATGTCGCCACCAACACATCCCGCCACGCGGGAAGCACCGGATCAACCGGCACGATCGGCGTCACCCCGTGAAACACCCGGCGGTCGTCAACAAACGTCGCGTCCATCGGCTGCGCCAGGGTAAAACTGCCAAGCGAAGCGCCGTTGCAATCGGCGATGCCGGTCACGCCGCTTTCGATATTTTCACGCCTGATCAGCATCACCATCACATAATCCACCCCGTCGCGGTGCATCCCTTCGGGGGTGGGTCGGCCTTCTTCGCCGGGGGCGGCGGTAATGCGGAATTGATGCAGTTCGATTTCCCACAACGGATGCGGGGACACGGCATTAAAAATCTCATGACTCAAATCAAGTGCCGCGAGCAGCGCCGGATGGGCGGCGATGTCGTCCTTGACCGGATCGAACCACCGCGCCACCCCGCCATTCAAACTATTATAATCGCGGCTTTGAAAATGGGCGCGGTGCGGTTGGCGTTTCAATCCAAACACGGTGCGATTAAACACGGCATGGCGGCGACGGCGATAACGGCCGCCATCGGCCATGAACAAATCAACGCCCAGATCGTTCCAGCTCTCGGCGAAACCCGCGAAATCGACCATCCCACGCGCCGCCAAAGCCGGTTCGATCACGTCGCTGTTGCGGCGGTCAAAACCATCGGCGGCGATGACGGCGGCGATTTCGGCCGGATCAAGCAACATGGGCCCCGCTTTCCCTGGCAACCGGGCCGGGCGCCGCGACCACTTGCAACACGGGCGGCGTCGCCGCCAAACCAATGCCGGCCTCGCGCAGTTGCTTTAACAACAAGCGCTTGAATTCATAGGATATCAGATCACGCCCGGCAGGAATGCAAGGAAACGCCGCGGTGATCGCGATCTTGTCGCCGGTCATCGTATCGATGCCCCATAATTTGAGATCATCCAGCAACAGCAGAGCGAATTTCTCCTCGGCGCGCATATCCGCCCCGACTTTGCGCAGCAGATCGCTCACGCGCGCCACATCCACATCGGCGGGGAACTCGAATCTAAAGCTGGCCACCGCCTTGCCGCGATTGGCGTTGCTAACCGAGGTGACCGCCGAAAACGGGATGAAATACAGCGCCCCATCGAACCCGCGCAGCCGCAGGCAACGCAACGACAATTGCTCGACCGTGCCGGTAAGCCCGGCGGCGGTGATGATATCGCCCACTTGCACGGCGTTATCCAGCAGCAAAAACAGCCCCGTGATCACGTCTTGCACCAACTTTTGCGCGCCAAACCCAATCGCCAATCCGGCGATCCCGGCGCCGGCCAGCAACGGGCCGACATTGATCCCCACTTGCGACAGACTGATCAGCGTCAATACCACGGCCAGCATCGCGAACAAGCCGGTGCGCACGATGGGTTGCACCGTGCGCAAACGGATCACCCGTTCAGCGTCATCGATGGCAACAAGATGCTCAAGCCGGCGCTGCAAGCCAAAATTCACCCCCTCCCACACCGCAACTCCCACCAGCAACGCCATCAAAATCGTGCCGATGGCGGCCAATAGCTGCGGCCCCCAATAACCGGCATCGAACCAGACGCCGATGTCCCAGCCCCAGAAATGCGCCAGCAGGATCGCGCTCCCGGTATACAGGGCAACGCGAAACACCAGCCCGGCAAAGGCGGCATAACGCGGCGCGCGACGTTCGATCCCCGGCACGCGCGCCACCCAATCGGGCGAAACCCGCGCCGCGCGCTCCAGGCTGCCCAAACCAAAAATATGGATCAATCGGGCAAACACCAAGATCAGCAAACTCGCCCCGCCAATTTGCAACAGCCGGATCAGACCGTCCTGGGCCGCCCCCGCCCACATGAACCACAGCGCCACGATCCAGATAATCGCCACCGGCGCCCAGATCGCCGCCACCCAATCACGCAAAGCGAACCACGCCCCCCCACGCGCGCCCATTGGAGCCCGCAGCCGGCGCGACACGGCGCGGCGCGCGCGCAACACCGCGGCGATCAAAAACAGATTCAGAACCAATGCCACCAGTCTGGCCAACGCATGTTGCGCCGCCACCGGCAAGCCCAAAAGCCCGGCCGAAGAAATAAATGCGATCCCCGCCACCAGCACCAAACTGATCCAAGTGGTCCAGCGCACCACCGTGTGTGCCCCGGCATCGCTGATCGCCACCAGCCGCAACGTTGGCGAGCCAGGCGCCACCAGCATCCTGATCACGCACCACACCACCCGCGCCGTGACCAACACGTAAAGCGTGGCAAGCGCCACCAGTGCGACCACATGCGGGTGGCCCAACGGGGTATCAAGCAGCAAGTAGAAACTCGCCGCAAACACCACCACCGGCACCAGATCGAGCAGCAAGCGCAGAAACACAAAGGGAAGCAAACGCGACAAATGCCACAGCTTGCCATGCACAGAAATCGCCTCACTCGCCCCGGCTTCGGCATCGGCTTCGGCCAATCCGCCGGCGTCGTCTTCAACTGAAGCATCGATTCCCGCAACGGCGGGCGCCGCCAAGGCCAAACGACGCAACAACTGCCGCGTGCCACGCCGCGCCCCCCAGCCGAAAACCCCGGCAATGACAATCAAAGCAAATAATTTGCCAACCACCTCACCCGTCCGGCCGCGCGCCCAGGGATTGTTGGCCACCTGCCGCACCCACACCGCCACCAACGGCAATTGATTCAAATCGGCCAGCGAATCACCCAAATGGTCGGTGATCGCATCCAACTCATCCGACGCGCCTTGGAGCAAATCGGCCCCCAACGCGGCCGCATCCAATTTGGGCGTGCTGGGTTCGACGGCGGCCAAAGTCTTAAGCTGCGCCACCAGGGCCGCGCGCTTTTGATCGTCTTGCAGCGTATTCACAAGATTCTGCGCCTGCCGCGGCGAGACAGATTGAGCCGGGGCAGGTTGAGCCGGTGCAGGTTGCGCCAAGGCGGGGGTGACAAGAAGCAGGCAAACAGGGAGGACAAAAATGCGTTTCATGCGCCGCATACTGCCACGGGGGACAACCGAAGGACGACTGAAAACTTTATCGCCGCGCCGGCCACCGGAAATTGGTGCTCTCGATGCCGATCATGGCCTCGGAATCGGCGGTGGGGTGCCAATCCAAGCTGGCCTGATAGGCGTCGTAGCGCAAAACACCCGGTTTGCCCCCCGCGCCATCCCACAGCCCGCCCATTTGTCCGCTGGTCGCCTGCACCGCCAGATTGAGCTTGCCCGGCACCAACGGCATGATCACACCCGCGGCGACGTTCTTGCCATTGTACGAGGAAATACCGGCCTCGACATAGCCGTGAACATTGTGCGTCCACGGCGCGTTGCCGGGAAGATTAACGTCCGGATCGCCCAACTGACCATAAGGATTGGCGCCAAGATCATACAGCGGTGCTGCCTGAAACGGTTGACCGGCGGCTTGCTGCGCCAGGGCGGCCCCGCCCCACAACAATCCTCCCAACAGGCAACGCAAGATCCACTGACTCGTCATTGCGACCTCGAAAGACAGAGACCAGGAAGAATGTTCTTTTTTGAAAAAAAGAACCAAAAAATTTTTGTTCATTTTTGTTCAGCACGCACAAGCGACCGCCTGTGCCAATCAAAAAAGCACACTCTTCCCCTATGAAATCCGCGCCAGCGCCGCCTGCAACCGCACCTGATCGGCTTCAAACCCCGCCAATCGCTCGCGATTTTCCTCCACCACTTCCGGCTTGGCACGCGCCACGAAATCGGCGTTTTCCAGCTTGCGGCGGATTTTTTCAGCCTCCCCGCCAGCCTTGTCGCTTTCCTTTTTCAACCGCGCCCGTTCAGCATCAAGATCGATCAAACCGGCCAGCGGCAGGATCAGGGTGGCTTCATCCACCACCACCTGCGCCGCCTGGGTGGGAATATCACCCGCCAGCACCGCCACTTCCGACACGCGGGCAAGGCGTTTGATCGGGTCGAACCAGCGGCGGGCGCGATCCAATGTTTGCACCGACGCATCGCGCAGCAACACCGCCCCCAATTGCGACGGCGGCACGTTCATTTCCGCCCGCACGGTGCGGATCTCGGTGATGAATTTCACCAGCCACCCCAATTCGGCGCGCGCGTCGGCGGCAGCGGGCACGTCGAACGCCACTGGCCACGCCGTGTTAATCAAACTGCCCGGCGGCCCGTAACCAAATTCGGCCCACAACTCCTCGGTGACATAAGGCATCACCGGATGCAGCAGCCGCAAGATCAACCCCAACACATGGGCCGCCACGGCCTTCACCTCGACCGCGTCGGATTCAGACGCCATCGCCGGTTTGGCAAGCTCCAGGAACCAATCGCAGAACACGTTCCAGGTGAAACGATAGCAGGCGGCGGCATATTCGTCGAAACGATAGGCTTCGAGCGCCGTGGTGGCCTCAATGATCGCGCTGGAAGCCTCGGCCAAAATCCAGCGACCCAACGCCGACGTGGCCTGATCGGGCGTAAATCCCGCCACCGGCTTGACGCCGTTCATTTCGGCGAAACGCGCCGCGTTCCATAATTTGGTGACGAAACTGCGATAAGATTCCACCCGGCTGGCGCCCAGCTTCACATCGCGGCCAGGGCCGGTGAGCGCGCAAACGGTAAAGCGCAGCGCATCGGCGCCATATTCCTCGATCAGCTTCAAGGGGTCGATCACGTTCCCCTTGGATTTCGACATTTTCTGGCCCTTTTCGTCGCGGACCAGACCGTGGATGTAAATCGCCTTGAACGGCACTTGCTTCATGAAATGCAACCCCATCATCATCATCCGGGCAACCCAGAAAAAGATGATGTCGAAGCCGGTCACCAGCACATCGCCCGGGTAATAGCGTTCCAATTCAACGGTCTTGTCGGGCCAGCCGAGGGTCGAGAACGGCCATAAAGCCGAACTGAACCAGGTATCAAGCACATCGGCATCCTGCGTCAGCGCCGTCGCCACGCCGTAATGCGCCGCCGCCAACACCAACGCCTCGGCCTCGTCCGTGGCCACGAACACTTCGCCGTCCGGACCATACCAGGCCGGGATGCGGTGTCCCCACCAAAGCTGACGCGAAATGCACCAGGGCTGAATGTCGCGCATCCAGGCAAAAAACGTGTTCTCCCATTGCTTGGGCACAAACACGGTCCTGCCGGTTTCCACCGCTTCGATGGCCGGTTTGGCCAGCACGCCGGCATTGCAATACCATTGCGTGGTCAGAAACGGCTCGATCACCACGCCGGAACGATCGCCATAGGGCACCATGTTCTGGTGCGGCTCGGCCTTTTCCAGCAATTCCAGACGTTCCAGTTCGGCCAGAATGGCGTCGCGGGCCTTGAAACGGTCCATGCCGTGCAGCCCGCGCACGAAATCGGCATCCGGGGCCAGTTCGGCGGCAATTTCATCAAGATTGATGGAAGCCACACGATCCAGGATCGAAGGCATCGGCAGATTATGCCGCTTGCCGACCTCGAAATCGTTGAAATCATGCGCCGGAGTGATTTTCACCGCGCCCGTGCCCTTGGTGGGGTCGGAATATTCATCGGCGACGATCGGGATCACCCGGCCGGTCAGCGGCAGCACCACAAATTTGCCGACCAGATCGCGGTAACGCTCGTCCTCGGGATGCACCGCCACCGCCGCATCGCCCAGCATGGTTTCCGGGCGCGTGGTGGCCACAACGATGAAACGGCCCGGCTGGCCCTGCACCGGATAGCGCAAATGCCACATAAAGCCTTTGCTCTCGCGGCTTTCCACTTCAAGATCGGAAATGGCGGTCTGGAATTTCGGGTCCCAATTGACCAGGCGATGATCGCGATAGATCAACCCCTCGCGGAACAGCGAGACGAACACCTCGCGCACCGCCTTGTTCAAACCTTCGTCCATGGTAAAGCGCTCGCGCGGCCAATCGAGCGACGAGCCGATGCGGCGCAACTGCGTGGTGATGGTGCCGCCCGATTCCGCCTTCCATTGCCACACGCGCTCCAGAAACGCTTCGCGGCCAAGTTCCTGACGGGTGATGCCCTCGGCCCCCAGCAGACGTTCCACCACCATTTGGGTGGCAATGCCGGCATGATCGGTGCCTGGCTGCCACAACACATCGCGGCCACTCATCCGGCGATAGCGCACCAGCGCGTCTTGCAAGGTAAAGGTCAGCGCATGGCCCATATGCAGGCTGCCGGTGACGTTCGGCGGCGGAATCATGATGGCAAAGGGCGGCTTTTCACTGGTGGGATCGCACGCAAAGCTGCCGGCCTGTTCCCAGGCCCGATACAAACGCTGTTCGGCCTCGGTGGCCGCGAATGATTTTTCCAACATGGATGCGCTTCTACGATCCCGCGGCGCGGGGGGAAAGCCCAAAAGCGCGGGAAGGAATCTTCTTTTCGGAAGGTCAGCCGGAACACGGCATGATAAGAAAACCAATTGGCGGGATCGGCGTTTTGCAGGCCGCGCCCGGCGGACATCGGCCTATGCCACGGCTTGCCGCCAGGCAGAAGATGGGATCGTAATCTTGGCATCATCTCCAATAAAAACAAATTGATAGCCGTGGCGGACGATAAGGGGAAATAATCGATGGAAATTCTCCCTGCTTCGCTTACAGTTTGCCGGGCATGGCAATCGATCGTCCCCGGCTTGAAAATATCTACCCCGATTCATTCGCTGATCCATTCATTTCCATGATTTGCAAACGCGAATCATTCGCATTAACATCGCATCGACCCTGCCGGAGCACCCAGACGTGAATCCTTCCAAATCCCTTCGATCCAACAAAAGCACCGGGTTACTGGCCGTTTTCGGGCCAGGAATCGTTGTCATGTTGGCCGACACGGATGTGGGCAGCATCATCACCGCCGGACAAAGCGGCGTGCAATGGGGCTATCGGCTGTTGCTGCTGCAATTTCTGCTGATGCCGATTCTCTATGTGGTGCAGGAACTAACCGTCCGGCTCGGCATCCACACCGGGCGCGGGCACGGCGAACTGATCCGCGACACGTTCGGCAAAGCCTGGGCCTATGTTTCGGTAACGGGACTGGTGATCGCGGTGATCGGCGCGCTGCTCACCGAATTTTCCGGCATCGCCGGCGTGGGCGAGCTATACGGCGTGCCGCGCGGCATCAGCGTCGCACTGGCCGCCATAACCCTGCTGACCATTGTGGCGACCGGTTCCTATCGACGGGTCGAGCGGGTGGCGATCATCCTCGGCTTGTTTGAATTCGCCTTTTTCGGCGTGGTCTGGGCGGCCCATCCCAGTTTTTCCGAAATCATCGCGCAAAGCATCCAGATTCCGCTGGGCAACAAGGATTATCTCTATCTCGTCGCCGCCAATATCGGCGCGGTGATCATGCCTTGGATGATTTTCTATCAACAATCCGCCATCGCCGATAAACGGCTTGGCCCACAACATCTTACCGCGGCCCGTTGGGATACCGCGATCGGTTCGGTGGTCACCCAATTGGTGATGGCGGCCGTATTGGTGGCGGTTGCCGCCACCCTCGGCAAGCACAGCATCAATGCCAGCCTCAACAACGTGGGCGACATCAGCAACGCCATCACCCCTTTCCTGGGCAGCACGGTCGGGCATCTGGTGTTCGGCGTCGGCATCATCGGCGCGGGCATGGTGGCGGCGATCGTGGCGTCTCTGGCTTTGGCCTGGGGCGTGGGCGAAGTGACCGGCTATCGCCACTCGCTGGAGTATAAACCGCTGGAAGCCGGCTGGTTTTACGGCGTTTACGCATTGTGCGTGATCGCGGGCGCGATCCTGGTGGCGCTGTGGCCCAATCTGGTGGCACTGAATGTGGGCGTGCAGGTGATGAACGCGCTGCTGCTGCCCCTGGTATTGGGATTCCTGATCGCGCTGGCGGTTTACGCGCTGCCGCCGGCCACCAGACTGCGTGGATTTTATCTTAAGGTCGTCCTCGCTGTCAGCGTGTTCACCACCGGCCTGGGCGTATTCGGCGGACTACAGGGACTGGGATGGTTCTAAACCACATGGCAGCATCAACCGGTTGGTTCCATTGGGCTATCATGTCGGCCATTTTCGCCGCCCTCACAGCCATCTTCGCCAAAATCGGCATCCAGGGCGTCGATTCCGATCTGGCTACCCTGATCCGGACGGCGATCATCATCGTCGTGCTGGCGGCGTTCGTGGCCAGCACCGGGAAATGGGCCAACCCCTTG
>JAJZHU010000088.1 GCA_021798375.1 Pseudomonadota bacterium
GGTGGGGCATCGAAAACATGTTCTCGGACTTCAAAACTCGTGGCTTCGGCCTCTGCCAAAGCCATATTAAAAAGCCAGATCGGCTGGAAAAGCTCATTCTGATCATGAGTATCGCCCTCTATTGGGCGGTCTCGTGCGGGGCCTTCGCTGAAGCTGAGACCGCAAACGGCGGCGAAAAAAAGGGAGCCTGAAACAGGCTTTGCGCTCGCTCACGTCGCTATTTAAAGCGGGATTGCGATTCCTGCGCAGATGTTTGGCATTGGCACGGCCAATTCCAACACTCTGGACCGTCTGGCCCCATTATCAGGGAGAGTGATTATTATGGTGGAAATTGACGGGTGGTAAGGTAAAACCCATTTTAATTGTTCAGCCGGACTGCGGCGGCTAACCTTTTCTTCCGGTGTCACCATCTTGGGGACTGGGAAAATGTCTGGATGATGAAATCCATGCGCGGCGAGAACCGAATGGAACACGAAGAAGCGCAGCCTCGCCTGCTGTTGGTGGAGGATGACATCGGTTTGGCGGTGGAAATCGAGGCAGATCTGGCCGCCCGAGGCTTTATACTGTGTCACGAGGCCAGCGGCACCGCCGCCCTGGAACGGTTGCGCACCGATCGCTTCGATTTGTTGCTGCTCGATCGCTTGTTGCCGGGGCTCGATGGTCTTGCCATCATCGAAACCATCCGCGCCGAGGGTAACCGCACGCCGGTATTGGTGTTGAGCGCCTTGAGCGCCGTCGATGAACGCATTCGCGGCCTGAAAGCCGGGGGCGACGATTATCTGACCAAGCCGTTCGCTTTGGGTGAATTGGCGGCGCGCGTCGAGGCCTTGCTGCGGCGCCCGGTCGAAACGCGCGAAACCGTTTTGCGCGTGGGTCCGCTGGAAATCGACTTGATCGATCGCACCGCGCGCCGCGGCACGCGCGACATCGAATTATTGCCGCGTGAGTTCAAATTGCTTGAATATCTGATGCGCCGCGCCGGTCAGGTGGTGACGCGCGACATGCTGTTCGCGGATGTGTGGCATTATCGGTTCATTCCACCGACCAACCTGGTCGATGTGCATATGGGGCGGCTGCGGCGCAAAATCGATGAAGCGGAGGAAACGCCGTTGATTCACAGCATCAGGGCAGTGGGGTTCATGTTCCGTGTTCCCGACTGAAATTTTCCGCACCGCATCCTTCCGATTCGTATTGATGCTGTCGGCGGCATTTTCCGTCCTCACTTTGGTATTGTTCTTCTTTATCTACTGGCAGACCGCGATCTACGAAACCAATCGCATCGATGCCATACTGAACAGCGAAGCCGCCGCTCTGGCCGGCGAGCCACAGCCAGATCTGGTCCGCGCGGTTGGCATGCGCCTGTCGATCGATTTGCACCGCATCACCTTCGCGGCCCTGTTTACCCCCCAAGGCACGCTGATCGCCGGCAATCTGCAACAAAAGCCGGCAGGTTTACCCAGCGATGGACAGGTGCACAGCGTCGATGCCAACCGGCTCAATCCCACCAGTTCCGACCTCGAACCGGCCCGCGCCATAGCCCGCGTCCTGCCGAATGGCGATTTGCTGGTGATTGGGCGCAACATCGACGAGTTGGTCGAGTTGCGCGGCCTGGTGCAACGGGCGCTCATTTTGGGGCTGGTGCCGGCGATACTGCTTTCGCTCGTCACCAGCATCGTGCTGAGTACGCGCACGCTCAATCATATCAAGGTCATCCACCAGGCGCTGCAACGAATCATCAAGGGGCACGTTCGGGAACGGCTACCCACCCGCGGCACCCGCGACGACCTCGATCTGCTGGTCTATGCGGTCAATGACATGTTGGATGAAATATCCATGTTGATGGACGAGTTGCGCGGAATTGGCGACAACATCGCCCACGACCTGCGCATGCCATTGACGCGCGTGCGCGCTCGATTGGAGCGCAGCCGCTCTCAGGTTGTTTCCACATCGGCGCTGGAACAAACCGTCGATCTCGCGATCACCGATCTGGATCAAATTTCGGCGACCATTACCGCCATTCTGCGAATCGGGGAAATCGAGAGCGCCAACCGCCAGGCCGCTTTCACCCGCATCGACCTGGGCGAATTAGTAACAGAGCTGGCCGAATTGTTCCAGCCGATCGCCGAAGCGGCCGGCATCACCCTTCAAGCCAGAATCCGTGAAGAAGGCGCGGTGGTTGGCGACCCCGATTTATTGATGGAAGCATTCGTCAATCTGGTTGATAACGCGCTGAAATTCACCCCGTCCGGAGGCACCGTATTCCTGACCCTGTATCAGGGCGCTCATGGACCGGTGGTCCGCGTGGCGGATACCGGCCCTGGCATTCCGCTCGACGAGCGCGAGGCGGTGATGAAGCGCTTTTACCGTTCCGACAAAAGCCGCCACGTCGCGGGCAGCGGCCTGGGGCTTAGCCTGGTTCTGGCGGTCGTACGGCTGCACGGCTATGCGCTGACCATCGTGGGCGACCCGCCGGGCTGCGTGTTCGAGATGACATGTGCGTCCGACAGCGGCCGCGCCCCCCCTTGATTTCAGCCCCCGCGAGAAATTATCCGTTTGATGTGGATGGTATCCCACGGGTATTTTTGCTGCTGTTCGATCACACGGCTCAGTTCGGCGGCAGTGATATCCGCAGCTTCGACCCGCAGACCGGAGGCGAGCAGCAGCACGCAAGCATTGCGACCCTTGCTCTCGACCGCGACGACGTGATTCGGATTGATCCGATAATCGTTCACGCCGCGCAACCGCATCTCGCCCAGAACCGCTTCGACCGAAGTGACACTGCCCGCGAGCATCATATCGGTACCGATGGCCAGCACAGCCCGGCAATTGGGTCCAATCGGCTCCAGCATCTCCACATCCGCGATATCCAAATAAATCGATTCGCCGTTCACCAGATTGAACTGTTTCATGTGCCGCTCCATGGCCGCATCCCCCTTTAATAGTAATATGCCATCACTTGTTATCACTCGATGGCATCAAATTGCTCGTTAAAATAAAGAGTTGGAGCCTGATGCCGCTAAGAATTCAAGCGAACCCAAGGTCATCAGGCTCTAATTGGTTAGTTTTGCCTGGCGATGGTCGAGCTTTCGTCGCGACTGGGCAATGTCGCATTGTCCCAACCGCCGCCCAACGCGCGGATCAGATCCACCGTCGCGCGCGCACGGCGGGTTTGCAAGACGATGTCCGCATCCTCGGCCTGCAACGCGGCGGTTTGCGCCGTGACAACATCGAGATAATTCACCGCGCCCTCACGGTAGCGGATCAAAGCCAGATCCTCGGTCGCCTTGGCGTCATTGGCGGCCTCTCGCTGGTCAATGGCTTCATGCGCCAAATCATGGGTGAGCGACAAATTATCCGCGACCTCTTGAAACGCTTTCAACACCACGGCGCGGTAATTGGCGCTCTCGTGCGCAAAGGCCGCCCGGCTGGCGGCAACCGAGGCCTGGATGCGACCGGCCTCGAAAATCGGCAACGTGACCGATGGGCCCAGGGTCCACGCGGAATAAGGCAACGAGAGCAGGTTGATGCCGCCGGTGTTTTGGAATCCGGCGGCGGCGTCGAGCGTAATGGTCGGGAAATAGGCCGCCCGCGCCACACCGATTTCAGCATTGGCGGCAAAGGCACGGCGTTCAGCCGCGGCGATGTCCGGGCGGCGTTGCAGCAAAGTCGCAGGCAAACCCACGGGGACCACTGGCAATGCCAGAGTTTCCACGGCGGGCGCCACGGTGAAATCGGCGGCGGACCTGCCCACCAGACTGGCGATGGCGTGTTCGTATAGCGCGCGGGCGGCGGCGATATCGGTAAGCGCGGCTTTGGCGGCGGCAAGCTGGGTTTTTGCGCGGTCGAGATCGAGACCCGAGGCAATCCCGCCATCATGCCGCGCCTGAACCAGATCCAGCGCGCGCCGATAAGCGGCGACGGTATTGGTCAGCAATCGCGCCTGCGTATCCAGGCCGCGCAAGTTCAGATAGCTGTCAGCCAATTGAGCTTGCAGGCTCAGCTTCGCGGTGGCGAGATCGGCCGCGCTGGCCTGCGCCGTGGCCTGGCCGGCGGCGACTTGGTTGCGGATGCGACCCCAGAAATCGAATTCGTAATCCAGGTTCAGGCCGGCCTCATTGGCGCCATACTGGTTCCGTTGATTGGCGCCGCGCAACGGACGTTGCTCCGATTGCCGGTTGCCCGTGCCGCTGCCGAAAAACGACAGCCAGGGAAACATCGAGGCGTCGGCCTCGGCGGCATAATCACGCGCCTGATCATAGCTGGCGAGAAAGGCTGCCAGCGTCGGATTGTTGGCGACGACCTGAGATTCGAGGTCGTTCAAGGTAGGATCATTAAAGATGGCCCACCAATCGCCTCTGGCCTGGGCGTCTTGGGGAGATGCCTGGGTCCAATGTCCGTTGATGAGATAAGCCGCCGGCGTCGGAATGGACGGCGATTTATAAGCGGGCGCCAAAGAACAAGCACAGAGCGATACCGCCGTCGTCAGAGCCATCACCGGCGCCAGTTTTTTAGCGGGCCACATTGGCGGCTCCGGTAGCCGAAAGTGTCTCGGTCTGGGTCACGCGCACCTGATCGCCATTGGCCAACGAATCGGTCGGGTTGTCGATCACCCGGTCCGTGGGTTTCAACCCGGACTCCACCTCGACGACGGCGCCATTGTCCACGCCGATGGTAATCGGCTGCAACCGGACATGATTACCATCCGGGGTAATCACGCCGACCTCGGTACCATTCTCTCGGAACAACACGCTGCTGTCGGGAATTCTCACATCGTTGGCGGTGGTCGAGGCCGGCAGATCAAACGACACCTGGGCGTAATCGCCGGGATGCAGGGTTCCCGCCGCGTTGTTCACTTCCAATTCCACCAGCAAGGTGCCTGTTTTCACGCTGACCGCGTTCGAACTGGTCACCAAAACCGCATCGAATTTGCGGCCGGGATATTCCGGAACCGTGAGATGCGCGATCATCCCGGGATGAATTTCCGCTGAATAGGCCTGCGGCACGCTGACGTAAAGCCGGAGCTTGTGAATGTCTGAAACTTCAAACAATTCAGTGGTGTTACCGGCGCCCGAGCCGACATTGATCAAATCGCCGATATCGGTTTTGCGCGCCGTCACCACCCCGGCGAAAGGCGCCACGATCTTTTTGAACGCGGTAACGGCTTCCAATTGATCCACATGCGCCTGTGCGGCATTCGCCAAGGCCGATTTGGCGGCAAGGTCGCCGATCTTTTCGTCGGCATCCTGGTGCGACACCGCATCCTTGACCAACAAGTTCTGCCATCGCCGGGCGGTAATCTGCGCCAAATTTCTTGCCGCCTGCGCGCTGGCCAGATCGGCCTTGGCCTGCCGCAACTCTTGATCGAGATCGGGCGTATCAATGTCGGCCAGCAATTGCCCGGCGGTCACTTTGGCGCCGATATCGACATACCATCGTTTAAGATAACCCGGCACGCGGGCATAAATCGGCGCGGCGTAATAGGCATCGAGCACGCCGGGCAGCAACAAGGTGCGATCGCCGATAACCGCCGAGGGATTGAACACCGCCACCGCCGGAATGGCGGCGGTGGCGGTCCATTTGGAAAGGTTGCGATCGTCGCGCCAACGCACATACAGCCCCAAGGCCACCACCAACAACGCCCCACCCAGGGCGGTGCGCCCCAATCGCTTCAGCCCGCGCGAGGGCTTTTGGTTGGCGTGGGTCACCAGATTACTGGTCATCGTTTAACTCTCCGGGAAGGGGCAGATTAATCGCGGCAGAAGATTCTGGTTTGGGGCCATGCACCAAAGAGAACACCACCGGAACAAATATCAGGGTAGCAATGGTGGCGCAGATCAAACCGCCGATCACGGCACGGCCGAGCGGGGCATTTTGTTCGCCGCCTTCGCCCATCGCCAGCGCCATGGGCAACATGCCGATGATCATCGCCAGCGCCGTCATCAGCACCGGGCGGAACCGCGTGAACCCTGCCTCCAGCGCCGCTTCGATGCCGTTGCCGCAAATATCCAATTGTTCACGGGCAAAGCTGACCACCAGGATCGAGTTGGCGGTGGCCACCCCCATGCACATGATCGCGCCGGTAAGAGCGGGCACCGACAAGGGTGTGCGCGTAATGAACAGCATCCACACAATGCCCGCCAAGGCGGCCGGCAAGGCGGTGATGATCACGAACGGATCCAACCAGGATGCGAAATTCACCACGATCAGCAGGTAAATCAACACAATAGCCGCGACCAGGCCGAACAACAGGCCCGAAAAGGCGCTGGTCATGGTGGTCACCTGGCCGCGCAAGGTCACGCTGGATCCGGGCGGCACATCGGCCTTGGTGGCGGTGATGATCTTCTGGATATCGGTGGCAACCCCGCCCAGGTCACGCCCCTGGGTGGTGGCATACACATCGTACGACGGTTCGACGGCGTAATGCGAGACCACCGCCGGGCTAACCCCGTGGACCACGGTACCAAGCGCGCCCAGGATCTGCATGCCGACGCCGTGGCTATTGGTGATGGGGATGTTTTCCACCTCCGAAAGGTTGTCGATCCGGTATTGCGGCGACTGAGCCACGATTGGGTATGACACGCCGGTTTTGGGATTGAGCCAGAACGCCGGCGCCGTTTGGAAACTACCCGCCAAATTGGTGGTGAGCGACGTGGTGACATCGCGTTCGGTGATGCCGAGGCCGCTCGCACGCACCCGGTCTACATCGACGTGAAACTCGGGGTAATTGGCGGCTTGCTCCATGCGCGCATCGGCAACGCCAGGCACATGAGCGATACGGTTACGCAATTCCTGGGCATAGCGGCTGTTGGCCAGATTGTTCGGGCCGGTGACTTGCAGATCGATCGGCGCGGGGCTGCCGAAATTCAAGATTTGACTGATAATGTCGGCGGGCAGAAACGAAATCACTGAACCCGGGAACAATCCCGGCAGGCGCGTGCGCAATTCTTTGACATATCGCGCCGTCGGGTGATGGTTTGCATTCAGGCTGACCAATATGTCGCCATCCATTGCGCCAACGCCGCCGGTATTGGAATAAGCGCGGTTGATGCCGCTGACCGGCAAACCGATGTTATCAACGATCACGCCGATTTCATCGGCCGGGATAACCTGGCGAATGGCGGCCTCGACGTGATCGAACAAGGCCGCGGTGTCTTCGATCCGCGTGCCCACCGGGGCGCGCACGTGCAGACTGATTTCACCCGAGTCCACCGATGGGAAGAAGTTGCGGCCGAGGAACGGCAGCAGTCCGAAAGATACCAACACCACCGCCAGAAAACCTATGACGAAGGGACCACGATGGTTCATCGCCAGCAGCAGCAAATTCCGGTAGCCGATGCGGATCTTCTCGAAACGCTTTTCAAATCCGTGTTGAAACAGCACCAGCGGATTGCGCGAAAGGGGCCGCTGGCCGGCTTCGGCATCGTGGCTCTGCATCACGTCGCGTTCGTGCGGATGACCATGCGGACGCAGCAGGTATTTCACCATGGTGGGCACCAGGGTGCGCGACAAGATGAACGAGGCGATCATCGCGAACACCACGGCTTCCGCCATCGGCTTGAACAAGAAGCCGGACACGCCGGTGAGAAAGAACATCGGCACGAACACGATGCAAATGCACATCAGCGACATGAAGGCCGGGGTCACGATTTGCCTGGCGCCATCCAGGACCGCGGTTTCGACCGCCTTGCCCTGTTCAAGATGCCAGTTGATGTTCTCGATGGTGACGGTGGCATCGTCAACCAGAATACCCACTGCCAGCGCAAGGCCGCCCAATGTCATGATGTTAAGGGTCTGGCCCATCGCCGAAAGAGCGATGATCGAACTTAACACCGCCAGCGGGATCGATGTGGTGATGATCAAAGTGGAGCGCCAACTGCCCAAAAACAGCAGAATCATCACGCTGGTGAGCGCCGCGGCGATGATCGCCTCGCGCACCACGCCCAGAATGGCCGCCTTCACGAACAAGGACTGATCGTCGAGCGGGGTGATTTTGAAATTCTTGGGCAACGTCGCCCTGATCTCCGGCAGCAGCGATTTCACGCCGGCAACGATCGCAAGCGTGGAGGTGGAACCGCTTTTCAGCACGGTCATCAGCACCGAGCGCCGGCCATCCACCCTCACCACATTGGTCTGGGGCGGCGAACCGTCATGAACATGGGCGACATCGCCAATCAGCACCGTGGCGCCATTGATGGTTTTGATCGGCAGATTGTTCAGTTCGTCGATCGCCGCCGGACTGTCGTTCAGTTCAAAATTATACTCGTAGGGGCCGATCTTGGTGGTGCCGGCCGGAATGATCAAGTTCTGCGAGGCCAGCGCATTGTCGATGTCATCGGCCGATAATCCCTTTGATTGCAACGCCTTGGGATCAAGATCGATCTGGATCTGACGTACTTTGCCACCGTAAGGCGACGGCACCGCGGCTCCTTGCACCGTGGCCAGCGCCGGTCGGATGAAATTCTGGCCGGTATCAAAGATCTTTTCCTCGCCCATGCTGGGGCTGGAAAGCGCCAATTCCAGGATCGGCACCGTCGAGGCATTATAATTCAGGATCAAAGGTGGGGTAATGCCGGGCGGCATCTGCTTCAACACGGTCTGC
>JAJZHU010000089.1 GCA_021798375.1 Pseudomonadota bacterium
TACCGCCGGCGGGCGTCTGGTTTACGTGGGTGCCGGCACCTCGGGCCGAATCGGGGTGCAGGACGGCGCCGAGTTGAACCCTACCTTTAATTGGCCCACGCATCGGCTGGTTTTGCTGATGGCCGGGGGCGAGACCGCGCTCATGAATGCGGTGGAAAACGCCGAGGACCGCGCCGACGAGGCCGTGCGTCTGATCGCATTGCACCAGATTGGCCCACAAGACGTGGTGATCGGCATCGCGGCCAGCGGCGGCACGCCCTTTACGCTGGCAGCCCTCAAAGCCGCGCGCGCGGCCCGCGCCTTGACCATCGGCATCGCCAATAGTCCAAACAGCGCGTTGCTGGACGCGGTAAATCACCCGATATTGATCGAAACCGGCCCGGAACCCATCGCCGGCAGCACGCGGATGAAGGCGGGCACGGCGCAGAAAGTAGCGCTCAACCTGCTTTCCACCTTGTTGATGGTGCGGATGGGGCGGGTTTATCGCGGCCAGATGGTGGATATGCAGGCGCGTAACGAAAAATTGCGCCGCCGGGCGGTGCGGATGGTGCGATCCTTGTGCGATGCCGATGAAGGCGCCGCGATCGCGGCCTTGGCCGCCACCGGCGGTCAGGTGAAGCCCGCCGTTTTGATGTTGCTGTTGGATCTCGATGCCGCCGCCGCGCAAACGCTGCTGGATCGCGCCACCGGCCATATGCGCCAGGCCTTGAGTTTGGGCACGTTACGTTAAAATTCATCAAGCCGGGCCGCCTTGCCCGCTCCCCCCTCGCGTCTATCCGCGCGATCGTATAAGGCTTGGATCATTCGAGTGAGAGATGGTGGCGCGTTGAAGACCCGACTTGATCCGCAGCCGTTGTCGCGTTCCACTGGCAAGGGCGAGCCCAAAAGCGTACGCATTGAGCCGCGCCTGGATGTTTCGCGCCCCGAGGCAACACCGCATAATCTGCGGGCGATCCCGCGCAAGCCGCGGGTGACGCCACGATTGCCGGTACCGCCGCCCGAACGCCAGATCAGACCCGAACGGATGGTCGAGCCCGGCGTGATCGAGCTATCGGCCGATCCGCGCGCCCGCTTGCTGCGGCGGTCGCGCAATGATGAAAATCTGATCGCCCCTGTCACCGTTTCGTTGCTGGTTCATGCGCTGATGGCGGTGGCGCTGTTGGTGCGCGTGGCGCCGCATTTGAAAGAGCCGCCAGTCAATTCCAGCGTGGCCGTGATGTGGCAACCGCCCAGCAAAAAATTATCCGCGCCGCAATCCAGCAAGTACAAAATCATGCCGCGCGGCGCATCGCAGCCGGCGCACCAGGGCCGGAATGCGCCCGCGCCACAGCCTCCATCGTCGCCGCCACCCTCGCCGTCCACACAACAACAACCCGAGCACGAAGCCACCCAGGCGCCCGAATCGCCCTCGAAAAACAGCGAGCAGGCCGAAGCCACGAAGAAATCCACCCCTTCGCCCACGCGCGAAACGCATCATCAATCGCAGCGCGAAGCAACCCACACGCCTCCCAGCCAAAATCTGGATCACGCTTTCACCCGTATGACCAACCTCAATCTCAGCGTGCCCAGCAGCGTGGTGCCTTTGCTACCCGGACAAAGCCAACCCGCGATGCCGGGGCCAGCCCCACCCGGCCATGCCTCGATGGGAAATTCGGTTTCATCGCTCGATGCGCCGGGCGCCAGCGACGATTGGGAAGCCCGCATGTCGGCCTGGGTCAATGCGCATGATTATTACCCCGACGAAGCCATTCGCAAACACGAGGAAGGCACCGCCACGGTTCAGGTGACCATCGACAAGGACGGCAAAATCCTGGATCTGGAATTGGTCGGGCGATCGGGATCGCGGGCGCTCGACGATGCGTGGCAAAGCATCTATCGCAATCACATGCGCGTGCCCGCCCCCACGCCGGACATGGATACCAGCAACGGATTCACCTTCCGCGCATCATTGCAGTATATGTTGATCGACGAATAATCCGCGAATTGTGAAAAGCGGGGATTGCGCTATTCTTCCCGGCCCTCTTCGGCGGCCACGCCCAAACTGCGCAGCAAATCGCCCAACTGGCGCAATTGGGCGTCGTTCAACCCGCTCATGGCGGCGTGAATGCGGGTGGCATGGATGGGGAACAGGGCCTCGATCATCGCCGTGCCCTCGTCGGTCAGTTCCACTTTCACGCTGCGGCGATCGCCGGTGTGGCGCACCCGGCGCACCAGGCCGCGTTGCTCCAATTTATCCACCACATCGGTCATGTTGCCGGCGCTGGTCAGCACCTTGCGGCCCAATTCACGGTGGCTCAGCGGGCCTTTGTGCAGAATGGCTTCCAGCACGCCCAACTGGTTCAAGGTCAGCGACAATTCGGCCAGATTGGCCTCGACACGCGCCAACACCGCACGACTCGCACGGAACAACTTCACATAGGCACGCAGGGATTCGGCTGTTTCGGGCGCATGGCGCATTTTATCGAGTTTCTCCCGTGCGATGACGTATCTGCATCATCTAATTTTTTGCACTTACGCCAAGCAACGCGCAAGCCTGCGACAATGCCCTGTCGGCATCCGACGCATCTATGTCGTGCCACAGACGAACGCCTGGGTCGAGTGTCGCAATGCGGCGCAATATGGTCACGGTGGCATCTGATGCATCATTTTCGCGCGAGGCCACCCGCTCTTCCAATGTTTGCAACGGCGCGCTCAACCAAAAACCAACAAACGGAGCGCCATAGGAGGCCGCAAGTTCAGCCAAAGTCGCCCGATGCGCCGGATCGATGAAAGTGGCATCCAAAATCAGCGCATGGCGGGCAAAAATCGCCTGACGCACCGCTTCGCCCATGTCGTTGTAAACCCACTGATCCATTTCCGGATCATAGGACGCCGGACGCAAACGCTGTTCGGGCGCGGCCTGGCACAGGCGTTTGCGCACCTCGTCGCTGCGCACCACCAAAGCACCAGGCGCAGCCCCGAGCAGCGGCGCCAGACTGCGCGCCAGGGTGCTTTTGCCCGATCCCGGCAGGCCGCCGATCGCCACCACGATCATCCTTTCCGGCTGCAAATATTGCCGCGCCGCGACAAGATAATCATTCGCGTCGGCGAGACCCTGCGCCGCCCGCACATGCGCCCGCACCATTGCCCGCATCGAAAGAAACGGCGCCAGACCGCGCAACGCCGCGTAATCGCCGGTGCGGGCGATATAACGCGACAACACCCGATTCGCCGCCCAGCGCGAAACGCGCAGATCAAGATCCATCAGCAAAAACGCCAAATCATAGGCCAGATCGATGGTGGCGAGGTCTTCGGAAAATTCCAGCGCATCGAAAGGCACCGGCTCGCCCCGCCACATGCATAGATTGCCCAGATGCAAATCCCCATGCGCGCGGCGCATGAATCCGGCCTCGACGCGCCGGTTCAACCACGCCGTGCGCAAAGCCAGCGCGCCCCGCATCGCCTTGCCCCATTCCGATACACTGGCCGGGTCCATTCCGGCGGCGATCGCAGCACGTTCATTGCCCGCCAGCACGTTCGCCAGCGACATTTCCAAATCGCCACCCACCGCGGCCAGATGGGCATGATAGGCGGCCACCATATCCGCCAACCGGTCCAGCATCACACCGTCCAACTCGCCGCGCGCCGCGATTTCCGTAAAGAAATCGCGATCGGGCACGCGGACCATTTCCAACACCCATTCAACGGCGTCGGCTGAAGGGCCGCCCAGGCGCAATGCCCCGTCCGGCCCTTTGGTGATGGGTTGCACCGAATGATAAAGCCCCGGCGCCGCCCAGCCATTCAGCGTTAAATCGCGCATCAGAAAATAGCGCCGCTGCGCCAGAGTCGATTGATCGAGAAAATCGAATCGCACGGCCTTCTTCATCTTCCAAACCAGATCAGGCCCGCGATAAATCACCGAAATATGCGTTTCGATCGGCGTATCGCCGGTCCATTCGCGCATGAACCGATCAACGGCTTCTTGGTTGGGGGCCACCATTACGGATACAACCGGTCATGGTGCCAGCCCTCCGCCGCGCGTTGATAGCGCACCCGGTCGTGCAGGCGAAACGGCATGTCCTGCCAAAATTCCATGCTCCGCGGCGCCAAACGCCAACCCGACCAATTTTCCGGCCTGGGAACCTCCCGCCCGAGGAACCGTGCGGTCACTCCGGCGATTTTGGCCAGAAACGCGGCGCGGTTCTCCAACACTTGCGACTGCGCCGAAGCCCAGGCGCCCAGCCGGGACAAACGGGGACGCGAGGCGAAATACTCATCGGCCTCGGCGTCGCTTACCACGCTGACCGGCCCCTCGATTCGGACCTGACGGCGCAATGATTTCCAATGAAACAACAAAGCGGCATGGGGATTGGCCAATAATTCCTGGCCTTTGCGGCTGGTCTGGTGCGAATAAAATACGAATCCATTGTCGTCGAAACCTTTCAACAGCACCATCCGCACCGAAGGCAGCCCATCGGGGGTGGCGGTGGCCAACGCCATGCCGTTGGGGTCGTTTATCTCGGATTTCTCGGCATCCGCCATCCAAAGCGCGAACAAGGCAAACGGATCATGCAGCGGCGTGATGGCATTTTCTTCAAGGTCGGACATCATTTATTTCCTATCAAGCCATCGAATTCAGGGCCATGTTGGCCTGATCCGCGTCTGCCGCCAAGCGGAGTTCCGCGGAAGCCTCTTGCTCCCGATCCCTGCCTTATGCCACTTGAACGGAATCTGTGCCATTGCTTCATGCTAAACCGGGCTTCATGCCGGGATTGGAATGATCGGTGACGCCGAACAAGATCATGTCGTGTCGCGCCCTGCCCCGATCGACGATAAGGATAAAATATGTCAGAGACTCAACTTCCCCCCCAACTTCCGCAAGGTAATTTGATGCGCGGCAAGCGCGGAATCATCATGGGTGTGGCGAACCATCGTTCGTTGGCCTGGGGCATTGCCGCCGCCGTGGCCGCCCAGGGCGGTGAACTGGCCTTTACCTTTCAAGGTGATGCGCTGGAAAAGCGGGTGCGTCCGCTGGCCGCCAGTGTCGGTTCCGAATTGGTGCTGCCGTGCGACGTATCCTCCGACGACGCCATCGACGCCGCCTTCGCCGCCATTGCCGAAAAATGGGACAGCATCGATTTCGTGGTTCACGCCATCGGTTTCGCCGACAAGAACTTTCTGCGCGGACGCTATATGGATACCCCGCGCGAGGCGTTCGCCCAGGCGTTGGATATTTCCTGTTACAGCTTTACCGCCGTGGCGCGGCGGGCGGAAGCCTTGATGAAAAACGGCGGCTCGATGTTGACGCTGTCTTATCTTGGCGCCGAGCGGGTCACGCCGCATTACAATGTGATGGGCGTGGCCAAGGCGGCACTCGAAGCCTCGACGCGCTATCTGGCCGCCGATGTGGGCGCGCGCGGCATTCGCGTGAACGCGATCAGCGCCGGCCCGGTGAAGACCCTGGCCGCCAGCGGCATCGGCGATTTCAGCTATATCATGCGCTGGAACCAGTATAACGCGCCACTGGAACGCAATGTGGCGCTGGAAGAAGTCGGCGGCGCCGGGCTTTACCTGCTGTCGGATCTTTCCACCGGCGTCACCGGCGAGGTGCATCATGTGGATTGCGGTTATCACATCGTGGCGATGAAAAACCCCAATGCGCCCGATATCAACGTGAGCACGGAATAACATGTCGTTCAACAGCTTCGGCCATATGTTCCGCATCACCACCTGGGGCGAAAGCCACGGCGAGGCGATCGGCTGCGTGGTCGATGGCTGTCCGCCGCGCATCGCCTTGTCCGAGGCCGATATTCAGCCGTTTTTGGATCGCCGCCGTCCTGGGCAATCGAAATTCACCACCCAACGGCAGGAGGCCGATCAGGTAAAGATCCTCTCGGGCGTTTATCAGGGGTTGACCACCGGCACGCCGATCGCGCTGGAGATCCAGAACACCGATCAGCGCAGCAAGGATTACGGCGATATCGCCGAGCGTTACCGGCCCGGCCACGCCGACCTTACCTATGATCTTAAATACGGCCATCGTGATCCGCGCGGCGGCGGCCGCAGTTCGGCGCGCGAAACCGCCATGCGGGTGGCGGCGGGGGCCGTGGCGTTGAAGATTCTGCCGCCGGGCGTGGCGATTCAGGGCGCCTTGGTGCAGATCGGACCGCACAAGATCGACCGTGCGAATTGGGATTGGGACCAGGTGCGGGAAAATCCGTTCTTCTGCCCCGACGCAGCCGCCGTGCCGAAGTGGGAAGATTATCTGAACCAGGTGCGCAAGGCCGGATCGTCTTGTGGCGCGGTGATCGAACTCGTGGCCAGCCATGTGCCCGCCGGTTTGGGCGCGCCGATCTACGGCAAGCTCGACGCCGATCTGGCGGCGGCGCTGATGAGCATCAACGCGGTCAAGGGCGTGGAAATTGGCGACGGATTTGCCGCGGCCGCGCTTTCGGGCGAGGACAATGCCGACGAGATGTTCATGCAAGACGGCAAACTGCAATTTTCCGCCAATCACGCCGGCGGGATCTTGGGCGGAATTTCATCGGGTCAGCCGGTGGTGGCGCGATTTGCCGTCAAGCCGACCAGCTCGATCCTGACTCCGCGCCGCTCGGTGGACCGCAAGGGCGATAATGTGGAAGTGGTGACCAAGGGCCGCCACGACCCATGCGTGGGCATCCGCGCCGTGCCGGTGGGCGAGGCGATGATGGCGTGCGTGCTGGCGGATCATCTGCTGCGGGATCGGGCGCAGGTGGTGCGGTAATCAGCCCGGCGGCAATCCCGCTTCCAGTTCTTCCAACCAAATCCGCGCATTGCCATCCGACGGCGCGCGCCAGTCGCCGCGCGGCGACAGCGATCCCCCCGCCACCAGCTTGGGTCCGTTGGGCAAGGCCGAGCGTTTGAACTGGCTCGATCCGAAAAACCGCGCGATGAAACCGCGCAGCCAATGTCTGATCACCGCCAGATCATATTGATTCCGCGCATCATCGGGGAATCCGGGCGGAAAGCCGCCAAGCGCACGGTCGCCCCAGGCATGGACCGCGAGGAACGCCACGCGCGACGGCGTAAACCCATAACGCAAAACATAAAACAGGAAGAAATCGAGCAATTCGTAGGGGCCGATCACCGCCTGGGTGCTTTGCGGCGCCTCGCCCGCGCCCACCGGCACCAGTTCGGGTGAAATTTCGGTGGCCAGGATGCGCTCCAACACCGCGTGGGTGGCGGCGCCGAACAAATTCTCGGCCACCACAAAGCGGATCAAATGCTGGATCAGCGTCTTGGGCACGCCCGCATTCACATTGTAATGCGACATGTGATCGCCCACGCCGTAAGTACACCAGCCCAGCGCCAATTCCGACAAATCCCCGGTGCCCACCACGATGGCATTGTGATGATTGGCGAGGCGGAACAGATAATCGGTGCGCAAACCGGCCTGCACGTTTTCGAACGTGATATCGTAAAGCGGCTCGCCCGCCGCAAATCCATGGCCGATCTGTTCGAGCATGATATGCGCGCTGGGGCGTATATCGATCTCCCCCGCCGTGACCCCCAGACTTTGCATCAGCGTATGGGCGTTGGCCTTGGTGCTGTCGGAGGTGGCGAAGCCAGGCAGGGTGAACGCCATGATCTGGGCGCGCGGCAATCCCAGCAGATCGAACGCCCGCACGCACACCAAGAGCGCCTGCGTGCTGTCCAGCCCGCCCGAAATGCCGATCACCACCCGGCTGATGTTGGCCGCGCGCAAACGCTGCGCCAGTCCCGCGACCTGGATGTTATAGCCCTCGTAGCAATCCTGCCGCAGCCTGGCCGCGTCGTTGGGCACAAACGGGAAACGCGCCACATCGCGGCGCAACCCCAGATCGCCGCGCGGCGCATCGAGCACAAAGCCGATCGTGCGAAACGCCAAGGACGCCGCGCGCGCATTATCGTCGAAAGTGCCCTGACGCTGACGCTCGCCGGCCAGCAGGCGCAGATCGACATCCGCCACCGCCCGCACCGATTGGGTGGGGAAACGCGCGGTCTCGGCCAGCAAAACACCATTTTCAAAAATCGACGCCTGCCCATCCCAGGCCAGATCGGTGGTCGATTCACCCGCCCCCGCCGCCGCATAAAGATAGGCCGCCAAGCAGCGTTGCGATTGCGCCTCGCACAGGCTGTGGCGGGTTTCCGCCTTGCCGATGGTGATCGGGCTTGCCGACAGATTGGCCAGCACCAGCGCCCCCGCCAACGCCGCCGCCGTGGAGGGCGGGTTCGGCACCCACAGATCCTCGCAGATCTCGACGCCCACGCGCAGCAAGGGGAGATTATCGGCCACGAACAACAAATCGGTGCCGAACGGCGCGCTGTGGCCGGCCAGGGCGATTTGTTGCCCCACCACACCCACGCCCGCGGCAAAATGCCGCCGTTCGTAATATTCGCGGTAGTTGGGCAGATAGGATTTCGGCACCACGCCGAGCACCCGCCCGCGATGAATTGCCACCGCAGCGTTGTAAATCCGCCCCATCGCCCGCACCGGCGCACCGACCAGCAAAACGGGCAGTAAATCCAGGCTCGCCGCGATCAGCCCGCCCAAGGCGTGCTCGACCGCCTCCAGCAGCGCGTCCTGCAAC
>JAJZHU010000090.1 GCA_021798375.1 Pseudomonadota bacterium
TGTGAAGGCCGTGTCGCAGCAGAATGGCAAGGTGACGTTGCATCTGGAAGATGGACGCGACGTGGTGGGGGATGCATTGATCGGCGCCGACGGCGTGCATTCGCGTATTCGTCCGGCCTTGTGGGGAGAATCCAAGCCGCAATTTTCGGGGATGATGGCCTGGCGCGGTGTTATTCCGATGGAAAAATTGCCGGCGCATTTGACCAGGCATGTGGCCAGCAACTGGATCGGGCCGGGATCGCATGTGGTGTGTTATCCGCTGCGCGCGGGACAATTGTTCAATTTCGTGGCCACGGTATGCCGCGATGATTGGCAAATCGAATCCTGGAGCACCGAAGGCACGCGCGAGGAATGCGCCAAAGATTTTGCGGGCTGGCACGAAGATGTTCAGACGATGATCGCCAATGCGCCGCGTTTGTTCAAATGGGCGTTGATGGGACGTGCGCCGATGGATGCATGGACCCAGGGCAATGTGACGTTGCTGGGCGATGCTTGCCATCCGACCTTGCCATTTTTGGCGCAAGGGGCGGTGATGGCGTTGGAAGATGCGGTGATTTTGGGCCGCTGTTTCGAGGCGGAGGGCGATAATTGCGGGGCGGCCTTGGCGCGTTACGAACGGGCGCGGATCGATATTACCCGGCGCAAGGTGCTGGGGGCCTCGGCCAATACTTCGCGTTTCCACAATCCGGCGCTGGCCAACGAGGTTTCGGCCAAGGCCTATGTCGATCGGGAATGGAGCCGTGAGGCGGTGCTGGAACGCTATGAATGGATATTCAACTATGATGTAACGAAAACGCCGATCTGATTTTAAAATCGGGGTTTGGTTCCGGGAGGAGGCACCTTGGGCGGTTGCCCGCAATTCCGCCACGATGATTTTAGAGAGGGATGCTTGTCGGGCTTCCGTTAAGTCGGTTACGATGGCGGGCGTCATCTCTGCGGGATGCATGCGCAGGCGGCCAGGGGAACAACGGCGATGTTTACGATAGGGGATTTTTCCCGGTTGAATGCGCAACGCTGCCCCAACAAGGCGGCGGTGTTGTTCCATGATCGAACTCTGACCTATGCCGCGTTGGATGTCCTATCGAACCGCGTCGCCCATGCGTTGATGGCAAGGGGGCTTGAATGCGGCGACCGGGTGGCGATCATGATGTTCAATTGCCCGGAGTTTGTTGTGGTGAGCCAGGCGGTGGCGAAAATCGGGGCCATTTTGGTGCCTGTCAACACGCGCCATGCCACCGACGAGATTGCGCAGTTGTTTCGTCATTGCACACCAAAATTATTGTTTGTCGAGCCTGATTTTTACGACATTGCCGCCCAGGCGGGTGCGCGGTCTGTTCTTGTGCCGTTGGTAAAGTTGGACAGTGCCGGTTTGGATGAATTTTGCGCCGGGCATTCCGGCGCTTTGGTGGAACGCAAGGTGGCGCCGGAATCCGCCGCGGCGATCATGTATACCAGCGGCACGACCGGTTCGCCCAAAGGCATTGTTGTGGCGCATGATAAATATCTGCGCATTTTTCATGCCGTGGCGATCGAAATGGAGGTGCGGGAGCGGGATATTTTCCAGGCCGTGATGCCGATGTTTCACAATGGCGGTTTTGCTTCGGTGCTGAATCCGGCGCTGATGATTGGCGCCTCGGTGTCTTGTTATGGCGGGCGTTTCGAGCCGGAACGTGTGCTGCGCGATATCGAGCGCCACAAGGTGACCATGACCCATCTGGTGCCGACGATGTTGGACCGGGTCACGTCCGCCGCGCAAGCCGGCGATTGCGATTTGTCTTCGTTGCGCAAGATACATTATGGCGCGATGCCGATGACGGCGGAAATTTTGGCGCGGGCGCGGACTGTGTTCGATGTGCAGTTTTTCCAAGGTTACGGCACCACCGATGCGGGGTTGATTGCCCGCTTGACGCCCGAAGATCATGATTTGCGGCCCGGCATGACAGGGCGGCCCGTGTTCAATACGCGCAGTTCGATTGTCGATGACGACGGCAAGCCGGTCGCCGTGGGCGAAGTGGGTGAGGTGGTGGTGGATGGCTCCACCAGCGGGATGATCGGCTATTGGCATGACGAGGCACAGACCGGGGCCGTGATCAGGAACGGCTGGATTCATACCGGCGATTTGGCGCGGCGCGAGGCGGATGGGTTTTTCACCCTGGTGGAACGCCGCAATTTCATGATTATTTCCGGCGGCGAGAATATTTATCCCAGCGAAGTCGAGAAAGTGTTGGCAAGGCACCCTTTGGTGCGCGAAGTGGCGGTTTTTGGCGTGCCGGACGTAAATTTTGGCGAAGCGGTGTGCGCGGCGGTGGTGCTTGCGGGTCAGGTGTCGTTGAGCGTGCAGGATGTGCAGCAATTTTGTGATGGTCGGTTGGCGCGTTACAAATTTCCGCGCCATTTGGTGATTTTGGACGAACTGCCGCGCACTGCCACCGGTAAGGTGGCGGTCGGGCAGTTGCGGGGCGCCGCGTTGAAATAGGCGGTGGCGGGTCAGCCGCGCAAGCGGACACCTTGACGAAAGGGGGCTTTCGCCCTGACAACACGCATCATGCAACGTATTTTTTCCGGTATCCAGCCTTCGGGCATTCCGACTTTGGGCAATTATCTGGGCGCCATCCGCAATTGGGTGGCGTTGCAGGGGCAGCACGAGTGTATCTATTGCGTCGTCGATCTGCACGCGCTGACCGCCTGGCAAGAGCCTGGGGTGCTGCGCGCTCGCACCCGTGAAATGGCGGCTTCGATCATCGCCTGCGGCGTCGATCCGCAAAAACACATCGTGTTTCATCAATCCGCGGTGCCGGCGCATGTCCGGCTGGCGTGGATTTTCAATTGCGTGGCGCGATTGGGGTGGCTCAATCGGATGACGCAGTTCAAGGACAAGGCGGGGTCCGACCGCGAGGCCGCGTCGGCGGGGCTTTATGTCTATCCCAATCTGATGGCCGCCGATATTCACGCCTATCACGCGACCCGCGTGCCGGTGGGCGACGATCAGCGCCAGCATCTGGAATTGGCCAACGACATCGCGCAGAAGTTCAACCATGATTACGAGGTCGATTTCTTCCCCAATATCGAGCCCCTGATCCTGGGGCCGGCCGCCCGCGTGATGAGCCTGCGCGACGGCAGCAAGAAAATGTCGAAATCCGATCCTTCGGATCAAAGCCGCATCAATCTGACCGACAGCGCCGACGAGATCAGCAACAAGATCAAGCGCGCCAAGACCGACCCCGAACCTTTGCCCGAATCGGTCGCCGGTTTGGAAAATCGTCCCGAGGCGCGCAATCTGGTGGGGATCTATGCCGCTCTGTCGGATGGCAGTTCGGCGGATGTGCTGGCGCAATTCGCTGGTCAGGGGTTCGGCAAGTTCAAGCCGGCGCTGGCGGAATTGCTGGTGGAAAAATTGCGGCCGATTGCCGATGAAACCACGCGTTTGCTGGGCGATCCGGGGGCGCTCGACGCCATTTTGCGTGACGGCGCGCGGCGGGCGGCGGCGATCGCCGATCCAATCGTGGCCGAGGCCGAACGGATTGTCGGTTTGCTGAAGGTCTGACGTATGGGAACTCCGGGTAGAGCGGCCATTGAACTGACCGCCGTCGTGGTGGCGGTAACAGAGGACGAGCCCCGGGTGTTGACGGTGGGCGATGGCTTGGCCTTGCCCTCGGGGCCGTTTGCCAGCGGCCATCGCACCTTGCAATCCGGTTTGCGCGAGTGGGTGGAGCGGCAGACGCACCATTCGTTGGGTTACATGGAACAGCTTTATACCTTTGCCGACCGCGATCGTGCGGGGGGTGATCCCGACGCGCGGGTGATCTCGATTTCTTATCTGGGGTTATCGCGTGAGGTTCGTGCCGTCGGTGGGGCCGAATGGCGCAACTGGTACGGCTTTTTGCCGTGGGAAGATTGGCGTGGCGGCGAGCCTGCTTTGATTAATTCATTGATTTTGCCACGTTTGTTTGAGTGGGCCGGATTCTCTCGCGCCCGCAAGCAGCGGGTGGAGTTGGCTTTTCAACGCTGGAACGAAGATTTTGTGTTGCAGCGTTACGAACTGTTGTTCGAGGCCGGATTGGTCCCCGAGGCCGCGCGCGAGCGTGAGGTGCGCAACCCGTTGCCGGGGCTGGCGATGGCGCAGGATCATCGTCGTATTTTGGCGACGGGAATCGCGCGTTTGCGTGCCAAGATCAAATACCGCCCGGTGGTGTTTGAATTGATGCCGCCGAGTTTCACATTGCTGCAATTGCAACGCACGATGGAGGCGTTGGCGGGTTTACGTCTGCACAAGCAGAATTTCCGGCGTCTGATCGATCAACAGGGATTGGTCGAGGAGACCGGCGAAGTTTCGACCGAAACCGGCGGCCGCCCCGCGCGGTTGGTGCGTTTCCGGCGCGAAATTGTGGAAGAACGCGCGATTGGCGGCACAAAATTGCCGTTGTCCCGGGTGTAAATGCCGGGCGTAAGTGCCACGTGTAAGTGATGATGATGGAGGCCGTGATGGGGCGAAAAGCGCGCGTGTGGTGGCTGGTGTTGTGTTGTGCGCTGTTGCCGGTGGGGGCGCTGGCCGATAGTCAGGGCAAAGATGGCCAGGCGGCCAAGGATTTGATCATGCAGGGCGCCAACCTCGATTTGCAGGGCGATCATGCGGGGGCGATTGCGCTATTCAGCAAGGCCATCGCGCTGGGCGCGGAATATGACGGCACGCTGGAGCGCAGTTTTGCCTACGCCGCGTCGGGACATTTTGCCGAGGCGTTGCAGGATTTGGATCGTGCCCAGGCATTGCAGCCAAAGGCCACAGCGCCGGTGTCGGCGCGTTATTGGTTTCAATTCCAGTTGGATCAGTTTGCCGCGGTGGTGGCGACGACGGACAAATTGAAATCCATGTCGCCGCCCGATCCTTATGCTCCCTTGTTGCGGTTCATCGCCGAGGCGCGGTTGGGCCGGGACGGTACGGCGGAATTGGCGAAGACGCTCGATGATTCGAACAAAGATCAATGGCCGCAGGCGGCGGCGCAGATGTTTTTGGGGCAGGTGTCGCCCGATCAACTGCTGCAATGGGCGGAGCAGAGCGGCAATGATCAGGTGGCATGTGAAGCGCCCTTTTATGTGGGCGAATATTTCCTGATCCACCAAAATCGCCCCTATGCCCAGGCGGCGCTGCAACAAAATCAGCAGGATTTGTGTCGGTCGGTGCTGGAATATTACGCCGCACGCAGTGAATTGGCCTCTTTGAATGATTCAGTTCAATAGACAGAGGGCACCGGAGGCGTCGTTTTTTCTCCCTTTGCGGCTTTGATGAAAAATGCGGAAAAAGCCAGTGATTCCATGGGGCGGCGCGCGGATCTTGTGTCGCGGCGTCAATTGTTAAGCATAGTTTGAGGTGGAAGCATAAATTTTCACCAATACATGCGATCAATTACAGCATATCGGACGAATATTTAAGTTATTCACTAAAAATATCTCAACATCTTTGGGGTGTAACTAAAGAATAAGCAGAAATTACTCAAATCTATTCCTGCCATATTTACGCCACATTTCGTCTTTGCTTGTATTTTCTATTTGTTTCGCTTATAAGGCAGTCATGCAGTTGGATCATGGCTCCCATCACCGCGTTGCTTCAGCGCAATCTGAAACACCGAACCGGGATATTTCACGCCGAGGATCGCAGGGCCGGGTTGGTTCGTTGATGATTCTTGGTGCTGTTTTGTCGGTTTTGGCAGCAAGTCCGGCTTGGTCCAGGCCGCTGTTGGACAGCGATCTGCCATTTGAATTGCGCGACGCCAATATTGCCGCCACGCGCCGTGCGCAAGCAACCGGGCCTTCGGGTTGGACGCAGGTCGGCGAGGCTTCTTATTATCGTCAATCCAAGCATTTTTACCGCACCAGCAGCGGCGAGCGTTTCAATGAAAGCGCGATGACCGCTGCACATCACAGTCTGCCGTTGGGCACCAAGGTCAAGGTGACCAACCTTGCCAACGGCGAATCGGTGGTGGTGCGCATCAATGATCGTCCGGCTGACAGCAATCCCCGCGTGATCGATCTGGCTCGCGGCGCCGCCAGGCGTTTGGGCATGATGCAGCAGGGTGTGGCCCGTGTTGAATTGTCGATCATGCCCGCTAGCACCCCGGTGGAAGTGGCCGAAGTGCCGGAAAATCTCGATCCGCCGATCAGGGCGCATCATGGCGATGCCCATTCCGGCAATCTGCATCGCGTGACGTATCACACGGTGGCGCATCGGCAGATCCATAACACCCACATGGGGGCCGCGGCCTCGCCGCACCCGTGAGCCGGGCCGCCATTGCTTCGATTGCAGCTTGGGTTGAATTCGCGGTTTTATGCGCGTTGTGGTGGCTTGCCGATCGCGTGGTGGTTTTTTTGCACTGGCCGCTGCCCAGCGCATTGCTTGGCTTATTCACTCTATTGTTGTTGTTTGCGCTGAAAATCCTGCGTCCCGATCGTCTGCGGGGGGGTAGCGCATTGTTGTTGCGGCATTTGTTGCTGTTTTTCATTCCGCCGATGATGGTGCTGCGCGATCATGCGGAGATGTGGGGTTGGCTGGGGGTGAAATTGCTGGCGATTGTGGTGATCGGCACCGTTGGCGTGATGAGCCTGACCGGGCTGCTGGTGCAATTCATGATACCGCGCGTGATGATGTCGCGTGATTCGGCGCACCGCGATGCTTGATCGTTTGTTCTGGTTGGGCACGACCATCGCGCTTTATGCGCTTTGCCGGGCTTGGCATGACCGCCGTCCGGTTTGGTGGAATCATCCGCAACTGTTGGTTTGGCTGGTGCTGATGGTGGTTTTGATCGCCGGGCATGTATCATATGCGCGTTACCGCGATGGCACAGCACCCCTGGTTTGGCTGTTGGGGCCGGCGGTGGTGGCGTTTGCGGTGCCGATCTATGATCAACGTGTCTTGATTTTGCGCTATTGGCGGGTGTTGGCGGTGGCGGTGACGGTGGCCAGCCTGGCGTCGGTCACGATGTCGTTGGGCCTGGCCCATATATTGATGTTGTCGCCTGTGTTGCGCGCGAGCCTGGTGCCGCGGTCGGTGTCGGCGCCGTTTGCCATGATCATCGCCGGACGATTGGGCGGCGCGCCAGGATTGGCGGCTTGTTTTACGGCGCTGTCCGGTTTGTTGGGGGCGACGATCGGGGCGCCGCTGGTGCGCTTTTGGAGCATTCGCTCCCATTTCGCCCAAGGTGCGATGATGGGTATGGGGGCCCACGGTACCGGCACGGCGCGGGCATTCGGCTGGGGGGTAGAGCAAGGCACGGTGGCCGCCACCACCATGACACTGGCCGGTTTGGCGAATGTCATGGCGGTGGTGATCTGGCAGGCTTTTGTGGGCTGATTACCAACCCTGACGATAATACCCGCCGCCATAATAACCTGGCGGCGGTCCCGGCGGCGCCCCGATCATGTTCGGCACACGCTCGCCCTTGGCCGCCATGCATTGCGCATAGGCGATATCGTATTCGCGCTGTGCCGAATCAGCGCCGCCCTGGGTTTGGCCCGCGGCCAGGGCGGAACCACCCAATAGGCCAAGCCCAGCCCCTACCGCGGCGCCGCCACCTGCATTGCCGCCGGCAGCGCCCAATAGCGCGCCTGCCGCCGCACCCAAAGCGGTGCCTCCCACGGCGGTGCCGATCTGGCTGTTTTGCTGCTGTTGCGCGGATGCCGGATTGCTGCGCGATTCGGCAAAATTACGGCACACGGCATCGTCTTGTGTGAATTGTTCGAACGTTTTGCCCGGCGCCGGCATGGCCGCGAAGCTGGGGCCGGTGGGTGGAGCCACGGCGCAGCCGGAAAGGGCGGCCAGGACGACGGCGGAAACGTAAAGTTGGATTTTACCACGCATGGCGACAAATATTCTCCTGTTGGCGCGATATTGGATTTTACGCGGTGTTCTGCGACGAATTGGATGTCGTAGTCTTGTCGGATCGATGATCGCTTCGTAATGATATGATATAGTAGGTCTGGCACAGGCTGCTAGGTCCGCTCTGGGTTCGCTTGCGAAATGCGACAAAACTTGACGGAAATTGTTCCATGAAATTGCGACTGTGGGTGGGGCTTGTGGTGGTCGCGGGGGTGGCGGCGGCCCTTTGGTGGCGCAGCCGCCCCGATGATCGGGTTTTTTGGCAGGGTTACGCCGAAGCCGATTATGTCAACATCGGCCCGCCGTTGCAGGGGCGGATCATCCAGATTTCGGTCGCGCGCGGCGATCATGTGGCCAAAGGTGCCGCATTGTTCCGTCAGGACGATATCGATGACCGTGCGGCGCTGGCCCAGGCCAAAGCGGTGCAAGCGCAAGCCGAGGCCAGCTTGATCAATCTGCAACAAGGGGCAAAACCGGCAGAAATCGCCGCGGCCGAGGCCAATCTGGCCGATGCGCAGGCGGCGGCGAATAAAGCGGCGGATAATCTGCGCCGTGA
>JAJZHU010000091.1 GCA_021798375.1 Pseudomonadota bacterium
CGATCGCATTCCACTGCGATGATGCTGGGCGATCGGGTTTCGGATATGATTCTTGGCCGTGCGGCGTTGCAGTGAATAGAGAGGGACATATCACATGAAGATCACACGTATTGAGCCATTTCGTCACAAACTGGGTGAAGGTCCGGTATGGGATGTGGTTGAACAAGCGCTTTACGGGACTGACGTGTTGGGGCGGAAATTCTGGCGCTATGATCCGGTGCGAGGCGATTATGACGCTTGGACGACGGGCGATACCGTGAGTTCCATCGCGTTGTGCGAAACGGGGGGCGCGTTGCTGGCGCTTTCGAGTGGGTTGTATATGTTTGATTTTTCTTCCGGAAAACAGGCGCTTATTTCTAACGCTGGTGCTGAGAAGTCAGAATTAATACTCAACGATGGCAAGGTGGATCGGGCGGGGCGATTTGTTTATGGCAATGTTCATACCTCGGGTCGGATGGGCGAAGCGGCACTTTACAGTATCGCGTCTGATTTTAACGTAAATATGCTTGATAATGACTTCATCGTTACAAATGGGCCTTGTTGGAGTCCGGATGGCAATATCTTCTATTTTTCGGATTCAGTCCGCAAGAATATTTATGCATATGATTATGATATGACAAGCGGTGCGGTGGCTGGTCGGAGGATATTTGTCGATACCGGCAAATTCGCTGGAATCCCCGATGGTGCAACTGTGGATGCCGATGGATATTTGTGGACAGCGATCTGCGGTGGTTCGGAAATTGTGCGGTTCAAGCCTGATGGAACGGTTGACCTGGTGATTGGATTGCCAACGCCGGCGGTTTCGAGCGTGATGTTTGGCGGCGCGGATCTCGATCGCTTGTTTGTGACATCGATTAACAGTGAAGCCGCGGCTGCGGAAATTCCATTGGCCGCCAATAGTTGGGTAAAAAGCGACGAAAATTCCGGCGCACTGTTTGTGATCGATGGTCTTGGAATCAGGGGTATGCCGGAGTGCCGGTTCAAGAGATAGTTGGAATTATTGTGGCGAGGGGAGTTGAATCTCCATTCGCTGCTGCCGGTATTGGCGTGGCGATAGTCCAAACTCTGCCTTGAACGCTCGTGAGAAATGGGCAGAATCGCTGAATCCCCAGCGAAAGCAGATTTCGGTGATGCTTTTAAATAATAATGATTCATCCAGCAGATCTATGGCGCAGCGGTCAAGCCGAATGCGCCTGATCCAATGGCTTAAACTTGTGCCCGAGCTTTCAAAAAGACGATGCAAATGGCGAACCGACAGCCCAAATTCGGTAGCGATGGAGGTCGGCGCAAGGTCGGACGCTCCCAGATGACCAACGATATAGGCTTGGATGGATTGGACGATCGGTGGAATTGCTGGAATTTTTGAATCTGTCATTGCCTGGTCGCGCATAGTCCAGGTTGCTGCAATAAAGTTAATCAATGCGTCGGCGATCGCGGCACCCTGCACATCGGTCCATGAATGTGCAGAACCGAAACTGATGCGGAGCATCGAGCCAATCAATGCCGAGGGCGCGCCGCGTAGCGCAACCGCGAGTACTTCGCGATGGGCGATCCCACGTTGGTCGAGGGCTGCGCATGGGACCAAAAGTGTGAATTGCGCCGTGTGTTCGCCGTAATGGAAGGCGCAGGGCAATCGTGAATCCAAAATGGTCACATCGCCTTGCATCAAAGTGGCTTTATGTTGGCCTTGTGCGATTTCGCAGCTTCCCTGGAGTTGAAGGATCACGAAGTAATTTCGCGGGTCTGTTGCGTCGATTTCTCGATAGGTTCGTTGGGCGGTCTTGGCATTGTGAGTGCTGCGGATGGCGGTAAGCCCGCCGACAACGCTGGCGTCAAAGCGTGCTTCGAATGGGCTGAGCCCCGGTTCTGTATGGAATTTTCCATAATGCTCGGCAATCACCGCGTCCCATTTGGCCATGCGCTGGTTGCGCGGCAATCCTCGGGTTGAGAAATGCAGTTTCTTTTCTATGGGCTCCATTGGACGTGGCTCGTCTGAATGAGATGTTTGGCTTTAAAACAAGGACTTCACCGTGACGCACGGGTTCCATGCAAGCAAGGGGCAATTTGTTGCTTGTGCAGCGCATCAAATCCCCGGATAAGGCGGGCGGACGCTTCGGTGTTCCATTTTGGGGGATGTACCGTGACTTTGCTGTCGATTTCCGGCGTTACCTTGCGCATGGGGGGCCGTTTGCTGCTGGATCGCGCCGATCTGAATGTCGATCCTGGCCGCCGTATCGGGCTGGTGGGTCGCAATGGGGCGGGCAAATCCACGCTGCTGAAAGCGATTTCCGGTGAAATCGAGGTCGATGGCGGCGATATTCGTATCAGCGCCACCGCTCGCATGGCTTATATCAAGCAAGAGGCCCCTTCGGGCAGCCAAAGTCTGCTCGATACCGTGCTGGAAGGCGATCCCGAACGTTTGGCGTTGCTGGCCGAGGTCGAACATCACGAACTTCCTCCCGAACGCATTGGCGCGATCTACGAACGGCTGAACGCTATCGAGGCTGACAGTGCCCCGGCGCGCGCGGCCACCGTATTGTCGGGTCTGGGTTTCGATGCGGCGGCGCAATCGCGCCCGGTGGATAGTTTTTCCGGCGGTTGGCGGATGCGCGTCGCACTCGCCAAGGTGTTGTTTTCTTGCCCCGATTTGCTGTTGCTTGATGAACCCACCAACCATCTGGATCTTGAAGCCACCATGTGGCTGGAATCCTGGCTGGCCCGGTTTCAGGGTTCGGCCTTGATCGTGTCGCATGATCAGGGGCTGCTGAATCGGGCGGTGCAGGGGATCGTGCATCTGGATCAGACCAAGCTGTCTTATACTCCCGGCGGTTACGATGAATTTGTCCGTATCCGCACTGAAAAGGCCATGCTGCAAGCCAAGGCGGCCGAGAAAATCGCCGCCCAGCGCGCCCACATGCAAAGCTTTGTCGATCGTTTCCGCGCTTCCGCCGCCAAGGCGCGTCAGGCCCAGTCGCGGCTACGGGCGCTTGAGAAAATGCCGATGATCGAAGCTGTGATCGAAGACACGGTGACGCGCTTTTCTTTTCCCGAGCCCAGCAAAATGCCGCCGCCGATCCTGTCGCTCGATCAGGTGGCGGTGGGTTACGATGCTGATCCGATACTGCGCCATTTGTCGTTGAGTCTGACCATGGACGACCGCATTGCGCTGTTGGGCGCCAATGGCAACGGCAAATCCACCTTCGCCAAGCTGTTGGCCGGGCGTTTACAAGCGATGCACGGAAATTTGCGCCGCCCCGGCAAGCTGCGTGTGGGTTATTTCGCCCAGCATCAGGAAGCCGAGCTGACGCCTGACGAAACCCCCATCGATCACATGTCCCGCGCGTTGCCCGATGCGCCGCCGCCGCAGGTGCGTTCTCAATTGGCGCGTTTCGGACTGGATCGTGATCGTGCCAATACCCCTACTGCCAAACTTTCAGGCGGCGAGCGCGCGCGTTTGCTGTTGGCGCTGGCCACGCGCGATGCCCCGCAGTTGCTGATTCTCGATGAACCTACCAATCATCTCGACATCGACGCTTGCGATGCGTTGGTGCGTGCGCTCAGCGAATTCTCGGGCGCTGTGCTGTTGATCACTCATGATCCCCATCTGGTTGAATTGGTGGCGGATCGTCTATGGCTGGTCGATGGCGGAACGGTGGCGCCGTTCGAAGGCGACATGGACGATTATCGCTTGTTGCTGGCCAAAAAGAACAAGCCAGTAAAGGCGGAAAGCAGCGGTTTGAGCCGCAAGGACGAGCGGCGGATGCGCGCCGAGGAGCGGGCGAGAAAAGTGGCGTAGGCTGATCGGCTCAAATTTTGCCGTGACGCACTGTGGTATTTCGATCATCGGGTCAGGCCGATTGGGGGCTTGGGCCTGCGTTTTGCCCCTTCCTTCCCCGCGCGGGCGTCCGGCGGAGGCCACGCCGGTTTCAAGCCGCGCAAAATCGAGGCGGCGATCGTCGAAGCCGCGCTCGGGCCTGATTGAGCAGGTGAATAAAACGGCATGTGTGTCTTCTGCGGTAATAGCGGTTATCCGCTCGGCATGCCTTGAATTATGCTCCAATATATGAGGATGATGCGCATATTATGACACGCATCCCGTTGACCGAAAATATTGCCGAATCCGCCGTGGCCAAGGGCCCGAGCGGCAGCCAGACATTGCTGCGAGGTCTGGACGTGCTCGAGTTGGTGGCGGATGGGCCGATCACTCTCAACGACCTTGCATCCCGCACCGGGTTGACCAAAACCACCACCCATCGCCTGGCGGCGGCCCTGGTCGAACGCGGCTATCTCAGCTTTGTGGCGCGTGAGGGGTATAATCTGGGCCCGAAATTGTTGGAACTGGGTTATCACGCCACACAGCAGATCAATCTGCCGCGTGTGGCGCGACCGCATCTGGAAGCCCTGTCCGATCGCACCGACGATACCGTGCATTTGGGCGTGCGCGAAGGCGATCGGGTGTTGTACCTTGACAAAATCAGCGGCAATCGTCGTGTCGAGGTGCAATCGCGGGTCGGTGAGCGTCAACCGTTGCGCTCGACCGGCTTGGGCAAGGCGTTGCTGCTGGATGAGACCGAGGATCAATGGCGCCGCAGCTTCGAGGTTGAGGAAGCGAACGCCGCCAGCCGCATCGGGTTGGCGGAATTTCTCACCCGGATGCGGAGTTACGCCGCGGCGGGGCGCGCGTTCGATCTGGAAGAAAACGAAGATCGCATCCGCTGCGTCGCTGCCCCCGTGCGCGATGCTTCCGGCCGGATTGTGGGGGCGATCAGTCTTTCCAGCGCCGCCCAATATATGGACGACGAGCGGATGGCGGCGCTTTCGGGCGAGGTGACTGCGACGGCGCGTGCGATCAGCCGGGATCTGGGCTGGTCGAAAGCGCGAACGCAATCGACCGCCAAAGGGCGGCGGCGGAACACGTAATCGGAGATTACGACCGAGGTGCCGAAGCCGCGCCGGTGCGCACGATAATCACATCGAGTTGCCGAGGCCCGTGGACACCCTGAACGCGGTCGAATTCGATGTCGGCAGTGGCCGACGGGCCGGAGATGAAGGTAAACGGCCGCCCGGCGCGCGCGGCGGGCGCCATCTGTGCGATGGCCGCCGGCACGCACTCCACGATTTGCGCCGCGAATACCACGCACAGGTGAAAATCGGCCAGCAGGCTGATGGCGCGTCGTCCCTGCGCAAAGCCGCCATCCAATATCACCGTGCCGGTCTCGGCGATGGCACAGGCAGCGCCGGTGAGCGCGGCCGGGATCGCCGCCAATGCCTCGATCGATAAGCCGCGATCGGTGGTGATCATGACGTCCTGCGGTTGCCATGGGCCAGGGCAGTCGGGGCTTGTCACCAAATGCCCAATGCCCCGCGCGGCGCAGATTTCGCGCACGGCGTCGGCCACTGCGGTTTCATTGGCCACTTCGGTCACAAGCACGCCATAATCGGTAATGCGGCCCGCGAATTTGCTCAGGGTTTCGCCGGGAGAGAGGGCATCGGCATGCTGATAATCCCGTGCCGGGGCGGGCGAGGGCGGGCCGCTCGAGGCGCGGATGCGGGCCAGAATTTCTTCGCGGGCGTTCATGCCTGGGGCTTCCGTTGCTTCCACCAGGCGCGAAAAGATTGCCGTGCCGGGGCGGGCAATTCGCGTGACAGGCTCCAGGCGCCAAGTCCGGGCAGGCGGGGCAGCAACCCGTCTTGCTGTACCATGGCGCCCAGCAAACCGGCGGCGTCTTGGGTAAATCCGAACATTGCCGCGTTGCCGAAGATGCGGGCAGCGCTGGCCATGGCCAGTGTCTCGGCGGATAGCTTGCCGCCCAGCGTGGCGCGCGACGCCTCCACCGCAGCCCCGCGCAGATGCACCAGGATGCGGGGAATATCGATTTGCACCGGGCAGGCTTCATGGCAAGCGCCGCACAGGCTGGAGGCGAAAGCCGGCGAGCCCGCTTCCGCCAAGCCGCGCAGTTGCGGGGTCAGAACGGCTCCGATCGGGCCTTGATACATCGAATCATAGGCGTGCCCGCCGGCGCGTTCGTAAACTGGACACACGTTCAAACAGCGCGAACAGCGGATGCAATGCAATGTCTGACGGGCGATCTGATCGGCCAGAATGCGGGTGCGGCCATTGTCGAGCAGCACCAGATGAAACGCGGTCGGCCCGTCGCCGGGCGTTACCCCGGTCCAGATTGAATTATAGGGATTCATCCGCTCGCCGGTGGCGGCGCGCGGCAGCAATTGCAGGAACACCTCCAGATCCTGCCATCGCGGCAGGACTTTCTCGATGCCCATGATGGAAATCAGTGTGTCCGGCAGGGTCAGGCACATGCGGCCATTGCCCTCGGATTCCACCACCCCCACCGCGCCGGTTTCGGCCACGGCGAAATTGGCGCCCGAGATGGCCACGCGCGTATGGGTGAAATGGTCGCGCAGATAGGTGCGGGCGGCGTCGGTCAGATCGCGCGGATTGTCGGTGAGTTCTGGCCGGCTCATCTCGGCCTGAAACAGGCTGCGGATTTCGGCGCGGTTTTTGTGGATCGCCGGCACCAGTAAATGTGAGGGTTTTTCGTTGGCCAATTGCACGATCATGTCGGCAAGATCGGTCTCGATGGGGCGAATGCCGGCGGCTTCCAAGGCGGGGTTCAACTCGATTTCATCGGTGGTCATGGATTTGATCTTGATCACCGTGGGCGAGTCGGTGGCTTGCACCAGCCCCACGATGATTTGCCGGGCCTCGGCGGCATCGCGCGCCCAATGCACCACTCCGCCCGCAGCCTGAATGCGCTCTTCAAGTTGGATCAACAGTGTGTCGAGCGAGCCTAGCGCTTCGGTTTTGATGGCGCTGCCCGCGTCGCGCAATTGCTGCCAATCGGCGCGTTCGGCGATGACGCGGCCGGTCTTCGTGCGGATGGTGGTCACCGCTTTGCGCACGTTGCGGCGCATCTGGGCATTTTTCAGCGATGTATGCGCCCGGGATGGAAAATCGCTCATCCGGCGGCCTCCGTGGCGGCGAGAATCTCGGCCAAATGCACCACGCGCACGCCGGTGCGCAGGCGCGCCAGTCCGCCGCCGATGTGCATCAGGCAGCTATTGTCGCCCGCCGTGCAGATTTCGGCGCCAGTGTTTAGAATATGGCGGATCTTGTCGGCCATCATCGCCGTCGAGATTTCGGCGTTTTTCACTGCGAACGTGCCGCCAAAGCCGCAACATTCCTCGGTGTGGGCCAATTCGACCAGATCGATCCCTCGCACATGGCGCAGCAGATCGAGCGGCGCGGATCCCAATTTAAGCGACCGCAACGAATTGCAGGAGGAATGATAGGTGACGCGATGCGGATAATAGGCGCCGACATCCAGCAGTCCGAGTTTCCGGGTGATGAATTCCGAAAATTCATGGGTGCGCGCGGCAATCTGCGCCACTTGTTCGATCAGCGCGGCTTCTCCCGTTGCCGCTGCGATCAACGGGTAGGTGTGCCGGATCATTGCCGTGCAGGAAGTGGAAGGCACGACAATGGTTTCGGCATCGGCGAACACACGCACGAACCGCCGCATCAAATCCAGCGTTTCGGGCGCATAGCCGGAATTATGGTGCATTTGGCCGCAACAGGTCTGGTCCGCGGGAAACTCGATCTCGTGACCAAGCCGCTCCAACAGCCGCACTACCGCTTGTCCGGTGCCGGGATACATGGTGTCGGTGATGCAGGTGACGAACAGTGAGACGCGCATGGCGGGGGTTATTGCAGATTGACGAAGGCGCCGCCATCGACAAGCAGCGCGGCGCCAGTAACATAACGCGCCAGATCGGACGCCAGAAACACCGCCGGGCCGGCCAGATCCTCGGGCACGCCGAGACGCCCGAGCGGAACGCGCGCCGCCATGCGTTCGCGTTTGGCGTCGTCGGCGAGGTCTTCCTTGTTGATGTCGGTCAGAATGGTGCCTGGCAGCAGTGAATTGCAGCGAATATTATAGCGGCCCAAGGCGATGGCGGTGGATTGCATCAATGAATGCAGTCCGGCTTTGGTCGGGGTGTAATGGGTTTGCATCTCGCCGCCCACCAGTGCGCTGATCGAGCTAACGGCGGTGATCGAGCCGCCGCGGCCTTGCTTGACCATCTGGTTGGCGGCCGCCTGGCACATGAAGTAGGCGCCGAGCAAATTCACCTGCACGGTGCGTTGCACGGTTTCCACAGGCATGTCCAGGAAACTATGGAACGGGCAAATGCCGGCGTTGCTCACGAAGGCATCGACGCCGCCTAAGGCCGCGGTGGCGCCGGCGATAAAAGCGGTGGCTTGCGCCGGATCGGCGACGTCGCCTTTGAGCGCATAGGCCTTGCGACCGATATTATGAACTTCGGTCATGACTTCTTCGGCCGCTGCGTCGCTACTGCGATAATGGAACCCTACATCGGCGCCCTGGCGTGCC
>JAJZHU010000092.1 GCA_021798375.1 Pseudomonadota bacterium
TGGCGTCGAGCGCCATGTGCCGTACGCTATAAATGCCCGCCACGACAATGAACAAGGTCGCCAGCAGAACGAAAAGACGATTCTGCGCCGACCACCGGATGATGCGCGCGATCATGGCGCCGCTCCCGATTGCGGTGCGGCGAAGGCTTGTAAAGCGGCACGCAGGTTGCTTTCGGAATCAATCAGGAAATTGGCGCTGGTGACAACGCGATCGCCTTCCTTGAGCCCCTTGAGGATTTCAAAATAATTCCCGGCGCGCATCCCGATCTCGACCGGTTGAGGCCGAAAATATCCGCCGCCCAAATCAATCAAAACGACCTGACGTTTACCGCTGTCGAGCACCGCCGAGGCCGGGATCACCAACACATTATTGTCCGGCGTGCCGAGAATATGCACATCGGCATACATATCGAGACGCAATTCACCGGTTGGGTTCGGCAAATCGATGCGCACCTTGGCCGTGCGCGTATCCTTGTTGATGCCGGGATAGATGAAGCTGATTTTTCCTTCGAAAATTCTGCCTGGGAACGTGTTGATGGTAATTTTGGCTGTCTGTCCCACCGCGATTCGGGCCAAATCCTGCTCGTAAACATCAGCCATTATCCAGACGTTGGAAAGATCGACCAGGCGATAGAGCGTATCGCCCGCCGTGAATTTCATGCCCTCGATGGCATTTTTTTCCACTATCGTTCCGTCGGCCGGCGCGCGCAGCGTGATGTGATAACTGGCACTGCGTTCACGCCGCAACCGCGCGATTTCGTCCACCGGAACCGCCAGGTTTTGCAGTTTTTCGATCGTGCCGTTGGGCGGATTGTTTCCATCCGGCGCGGCGGGTATCCCGGCGTTGCCGATCGTGCCGCTGGTGGAAAACGGATATTCCGCTTCGATATTGGTCAACTGGGGGCTGTAAAAAGTGAACAGCGGCGCGCCCTTTTTCACTTGCATGCCGGTAGTACCCGCATAAAGTTTCTCGATCCAGCCATCAAAACGAGGAGCGATGTCGATTTGCCGCGTTTCGTCGATTTGAACCGTTCCCACGGCATCGACAGTTTGCGCGAAATTGCGCCGCACCACGATTTCGGTTCGCACACCCAGTTGCTGCATACGCCGGGCGCTTAACGCGACCGTGCCGGGTTCCGCCGCAACTTCGGTGGCATAGACCGGAACGTAATCCATGCCCATCTCGTCTTTCTTCGGCACGGGAGACGTGTCGGCGCCCATGGGAGCGCGGTAATAAAGGATTTTGTCTTTCCCCCCGCTCACGCTTGCCGGTGCGGATATTGCGGCCGCCTCCATCTTCGGCGTGGCTGTATTCGTCATTTGAAATTTTTGCCCAAGACCGTAACCCAGGCCCAAGGCGGCGGCGATGGCTATTGCAGCTATTAGGATGTTGCGCGGCGGGTACATCGCGTTTCCCCTTCCCTCCAGATCCTGGAGTTTAAGAATGCGTATCGTGCGGGCGGAATTGCTGGTTTGCTGGTGTTCAGGGCGCGGATCAACGGCAACGCCGATCGCACGAACGGCACCGCATTATCCGGCATTCAGCACTGGAATTTTAGACCTTGGGGGGAGGAAGATCGGGCGGTGCGGTTTGGCTGACCGCCGTCATGTCCGTCAGCTCATAGGATTGAGCGACGGCATATTGAACGGGAAGGAATATCAGAACAGGCAATATCGCCGTTTGCGCGGCGACGACGCAATAGGCGCAACCCATCGCGTGATTCACGGCCTTGCCGTTGCCGGATGCTGCGTAACAATCATTCGATGCCTGGCTTGAGCCGGCCATATCCATCCTGGCCATGTCCATCGGCATTTGACCTGTGCCGTTCATCGCAGGCATCGCCATGACCGCACCCAGCGGTCCCTGACCAATCGCCAACGCCAAAACGAGCGCCACGTAAAATGCTATTATGGACAAAGATTTATTCATCGAATCAATCTTACGTGAAATGCCGCATTGCGACAAGAGGCGCGTCGCCATGAAACCGGAACCCGTCGGGTTCCATCGCGACTGAAGGCGGCGGATGACTCAATCCACCCGAAGCAGAATTTTATCGGACCGTGAACGAGTATTCTCCCGTCGTCCGGTGCCCGTCGTCGCTTGCCACCGCGTGCCAAACAACGTCGCAGTTACCGGGTGCCAGAGCTGCGCCAGGGGCGGCCGATAGGCTGGCCCCATGCTTTCCGGCGGTGATCTTTTGAAGGGCGACCGGCGCGCCGGCGCATGTGAGGGTGAAGCCGGAGAAGGCGGGCGCCAGTTTCTCGCTGAAATCGAGTTCGATCGTCGCGGGCGGCGCCACCGTGGCGCCGGGAGCGGGCGAGGCGGTGGTCAGCATCGCATGGGCCAAGGCCGGTGCCGCGCCCCATGTGGCCAACGTAAAACCGGCCAACAGCAACAGGGTGGGCGGCAGGATGCGAATCAACTTCATGGTGTTTCTTTCAAAATTTGGGTCCGATGATACAGATACGCACATCCCGGCGATTTCCCTCTGTGACGCTCGGTGAGGGATGCGCCGCGTTGCCGCGTAATAATCGATGGAGGCATGCACATGCGCAAGGATGAGATCGACAATTTTCTGATGGCCCCGCCGGATTGTGCGCTCGATGGTGTCGAGCGGGCGATCTGGTCTCGGCTGGAAGTGCGGCTGGCAACCCGCCACGCGCGCCTCACGAAGGCCGGCGGTGCTGCCGTGTTGATGATGGCGGTGGTGGGCGGAATCGGGATCGGCGTCGCGCTTGCTCCCTCCAGGCCACCCGCGTTTCACGCGCAACTCGCCGACGGCGGTGAATTGGCGCCGTCATTCTTGCTGCTGGGCGTTCGCTGATGAGGCGGTCCTTTCTCATTTTGGTGCTGGTCGCGCTGTTGTCTGCCGCGGCGGGCGGGACTTTCGGCGCAATGTATGGACGCGCGCACCCGCAAGCAACGCAAGATATGCATGTGTTGCTGCACCGCGGGCTTGATCTCACGCCGGAGCAAAGCCATCAAATGGAGGTACTGGAACAAGATTTCGCCACCAAGCGCGTCGCCCTTGATGCCGAAATGCGGTCGGCGGACCAGGATCTTGCGGCGGCAATCCGCAAGGATCACCAATATGGTCCGGCGGTGCAAGCGGCGGTGATGCGGTTGCACCAGGCTATGGCGGAATTGCAAGAACTTACCGTGCGCCATATGCTGGCGATGCGGGCGCTGCTGACCCCTGTTCAAGCGGCCAAGTTCGATCATGCGATCGATCATGCGCTTACCGGCAATCAATGACGATGCCGCCGGACGAAGCTTTGTCCGACGAAGGATGGGCGTTGCTGGCGCGGGCGGGCGACCCGCGTGCGTTCGATCGTTTGGTCGGCCGTTACAAGGAGCCGCTCTATCGTTTCATCCGCCGCTATGTCGGCAATGCGGCCGACGCCCAGGACGTGCTGCAAGAAAGTTTTATCGCCGCTTGGGTGGGACTTGCGCGCTATGATGCCGCCCGTTCTTTTGCCCCATGGTTGCGCACTATCACTCTCAACAAATGCCGTGATTGGGGGCGCAGGCAAGCCGTTCGCCGCTTGTTTCTCGGCCGATGGGCGGTGGAGATGGCCGTGAGGACGGATGATTGCGTGGATTCGCCGGATTCGGACGCCGCTCCCGCCGAAGCAATGTCGCGGCGGCTGGATCAGGCCATCGCGCGCCTGCCTGGATCGTTGAAAGAACCGTTGCTGTTGACCACCACTTTGGGCATGAGTCATGATGAGGCGGCGGCAATACTCAAAATCACCGCCAAATCGGTCGAAATGCGTCTTTACCGGGCCCGTGGCCGCCTGAGAGAGTGGACGGCATGAAGAAATTAACGCGGCGCACATTCGTTCAGGGCCTGGCCGTTGGCGCCGCCGTGGCCACGCCCGGCATTCGCGCCGAGGCCGATGAAAATTCCGAAGAGCACCCTTATGAATTGACCATCGACCGTCTCAATGTCGATTTTACCGGTCACGCGGCGATCGCAACGGCGGTAAACGGTTCTGTTCCCGGTCCGCTGCTGCGCTGGCGTCAGGGCGATTGGGTCACGGCACGGGTCACCAACCGGCTCGATACGCCCAGTTCGATCCATTGGCACGGCGTGCGCACACCCGCCGCGATGGATGGTGTGCCGGGTTTAAGCTTTCCCGGCATCGCGCCCGGCGACAGCTTCACCTACCGCTTTCGCCCGCATCAATACGGCACTTATTGGTACCACAGCCATACCGGCATGCAAGAGCAGACCGGGCTCTATGGTCCTATCATCATCGCGCCCAGGAATGGCGAAATTCGCGTGGCAGACCGGGAGCATGTGGTGATGCTCTCGGATTGGTCCGATCAATCACCTGAGCGGATTCTGTCGCGGTTGAAATTTTCCAGCGATGTTTATAATTTTCAGCAACGCACGCTGGGTAGTTTGTGGCACGATATCGAAAAAGATGGTTGGGGCGCCACCCTGAATGATCGGCTGAACTGGGGCAAGATGCGCATGAGCCCGACCGACATTGCCGATGTTACCGGCGCCACCTATACATATTTGATGAATGGCCAATCGCCCGCCGCCAATTGGACCGGCCTTTTCACCGCGAGCGAACGGATAAAACTGCGTTTCATCAACGCTGCGTCGATGAGCTTTTTTGATGTGCGCATTCCAGGCCTGACCATGCAGATCATCGCCGCGGATGGCAACGATGTCGATCCCATCGATGTCGATGAATTTCGCATTGCTCCCGCCGAAACTTATGACGTGATCGTTGCCCCGCGCGCCGATGCCTATACGATTTTTGCGCAAAGCGAAGATCGCAGCGGCTTTGCCTGTGGAACCTTGGCGGTACGCGCCGGACTGCGTGCGCCGATCCCGCCGTTGGACCCGCGCCCATTGCTCGATATGCGCGATATGGGAATGGGCAACATGACGGGCAACATGGATATGGGGCCAGACACCACCGGGCTTGCGGGCAAGGTCGGCGTTGACAACATTGCAAAGATGACAAGTTCGCGCCTTGATGATCCGGGCGACGGGCTTGAAAATAACGGCCGTCGTGTATTGCGTTACAGCGAACTCCGCGCTCGCGAAGATGGCGCCGATCCGCGCCCGCCTTCGCGGCAGATCACGTTGCATCTCACCGGCAATATGTGGCGCTATATGTGGGGTTTCGACGGCAAGAAATATTCCGAATCCGAGCCGATTAGATTGGCCTATGGGGAGCGCGTTCGTTTTACCCTGATCAACGATACCATGATGGAGCATCCGATCCATCTGCATGGGCTGTGGAGCGAGCTTGAAAACGGCCATGGGATCAGGCGCCCCTACAAGCACACCATCATCGTCAAACCCGCCGAGCAACTCAGCTTTCTGGTAACCGCCGACGCGCGTGGGAAATGGGCGTTTCACTGCCATTTGTTGATGCATATGGCCATGGGCATGTTCCGTGTGGTGGAGGTTACATGATGCGATATTATATTGTAGCCGCCATGGTACTTTTGTTTCCTGGTTTCGCGGCGCGGGCGGCCGATCAGATGCCGGGCATGAATGACGATCCAATCTTCACCCATGTGCTGGTCGATCAATTGGAAGAACAGATCGGCGGCAACGATCAACCGCAACTCCATTACGAGGCCCAGGGCTGGAGCGGCACGGACGAAAATAAATTATGGATCAAATCCCAAGGCACGATGACGGCCGGACAATTCAACGACGGGCAGCATGAATTTCTGTATGATCACGCGATAACGCCGTTTTTCGATCTGCAAGCCGGGTTGCGGGCGGATTGGGACCATGGCGTTGCGCGCCAGTGGGCGGCAATTGGCGTGCAGGGGTTGGTGCCGTATTTTTTCGACACCGAAGCCACGGTCTATGTTGGGGAAAATGGCCGGGTCGCGTTCCGTACACGAGAATCCACCGATTGGCTGATGACCAACCGCCTGATCCTAACCCCCGAGGTCGAAGCCGATTTCACCAGCAAATCCGATCAATCGCGCCAAACCCCGGCGGGATTCACCTCGCTCGATGCGGGATTGCGATTGCGCTATGAAGTGGTGCGTGAATTCGCGCCCTATATTGGCGTCACCTACCACGCCGGGCGGATCCTCGGTGTGTCCACCGAGCCGGCTCATGATCTTCGCTTCACTGTTGGCATTCGTGCCTGGTACTGAAAGGACTTTTTATGATTCGCATCCTGTGTTTGTTTGTTCTGCTGGCCGTTGTGCCTGTTTCCGCGTTCGCCGCCGACCCAGGCGGCAATCAGGGCGGCATGGGAAATATGAATATGCCGGGCGGGGGCATGTCAGGCATGGATATGCCGGATAGCAACGCTATCCCCAACGCTCAACAATGCGCCGAAATGCAGGCGGAAAAAATGAAAGGCACCCTGGCCGCCAACATGCAATCCATGATGGACGCCTGTAAACAAGCGGCAGCGCCAGCACCGGGCGCCACACAAGAGCGGTAGATGCGGCATTTCCCTGCCGACATAACTTCGTCTCTGATCGGATATTCTTAATGCTGTTGATTGCCGCGCGATTTTTTCAATTTTCCGCCGCTTGCGCGCTATTTGGCGGCGGATTTTTTGATTTGTGGTGTCAATTTCGGACTGGACGGGGAATTCGGCCAGCCGTGCCGTTTTGGAGTCTGTTGTTGATCGCCTCTTCCCTGGCGGGGTTGTGGGCGATCACCGCAACAATCACCGATGCGCCGCCGACGCCGGATGCGATCGCCGCGGTGTTGACCGGCACCGGGATTGGGCATGTGTGGATCTTCCGCTTCGCGGTGATGATGATTCTCTTGCCGGCGGCGTGGGCACCACGACTGCGATTTGTGCCCGCTCTGCTGGGAGGGGTGCTGCTTGGCAGTCTGGCCTGGGCGGGACACGGCGCCATGAACGAGGGTTGGGGCGGCGCGATCCATCTGGCCGCAGATGTTGGGCATTTGCTCGGCGCCGGTCTGTGGCTGGGGGCGTTGCCAGTGTTGCTGGTTTTATTGAACCGTGATCTGGTGCATGCGCAAGCAGTTCTTGGGGGTTTTGCGGTAATTGGGACGACCGCGGTGGGCTTGTTGGGTGCGAGCGGGTTGGTCAATGCCTGGTTTCTTGTCGGACCCAACCATATTGTGGATTTGACGGCCACTGCTTATGGGCGGCTGTTGATCGCCAAGCTTGGACTGTTTGCGGCGATGTTGGCGCTGGCCAGCCTTAATCGCTGGATTCTAACCCCGGCGTTGCTGCGCGATGGTCCGGCACATCTGCGTCTGGCCATCGGGACCGAGTTGGCGTGCGGCGCGCTGGTGCTTGCAGCAGTGGCTTGGATGGGAACACTGGTCCCGGCGATTTCGACATGACGCGGGGGTAATACCCCCTGAGATTAAGGGGCTTCAAAAGTAGAATTTTCTCGGCAGAATGCCCGAGGAGAAAGCTATGAAGACGAGCAGATTTGACCTGCTCCCAGATCATGTCTGTGCTGAGCCAAGCCGAAGGCGGGATGGCGGTTGCGGCCCTTTGCCGCGAGCACGGGATCAGCGACGCGACATTTTACAAATGGCGCGCGAAATATGGCGGCATGGACGCCTCCATGATGAGCGAGATGAAGGCTCTGGAGGAGGAAAACCGCCGCCTGAAACGCATGTATGCGGACCTGAGCATGCAAGCCGACCTGTTGAAGGAGGCTTTGGGAAAAAATAATCCGGCCATCTCAACGCCGAGAGATGGCCGGGCAAGCTGTGGCGCAACGAGGGGCAAGCATCGCTGTGGCGTGCCGGGCGTTTGGGATCAGCGAAAGCTGCTACCGGTACAGCCCCAAGCTGGACGCGGAGAACGAGCGGATTGCTGATCTGCTGCCTAGTTTAACGCAAGCCAGGAAGAACTGGGGTTTCGGCCTGTGCTTTTTGTATCTTCGCAACGTGCAGGGCCACCCATGGAACCACAAACGCGTTTACCGGATCTACCGCGAACTTGCCGCGTAAATTCTACGAGCTGGCCCCATTAAAAATGGGGGGATTACCTTTGCTCATCACCCCATGCGCCGAAAGCGCATCCATAATCGCGTCCATCAGCGCCTTGGTCAGGTCGGACGAGTTGGCGAATTGTTCCTTGGTGTTGCCGGCCGCCTGCTGAACCAGGATCTCGGATTCCAGCAGCTTCCCCTTCAACACATGGAGCACATAGACCAGCTTAACGCGCACAGGCTCGATCAAACTTCAATACTCTGCGCCACAGCCTCACGCCGCGCGGCAGGCGCCACCATTTTTTTGACGCGACTTCCTTCAGATATGGCGTTGTCCAACATCGCATCGGCTAGAGCACGTTCGGATCACGTTGAACCATATACGTGCGACGAACGTACTCTAGCTTTTTGTTTTTACGCATGATTCACGCCTACGTGTTATTCAA
>JAJZHU010000093.1 GCA_021798375.1 Pseudomonadota bacterium
GCACAGCAACACGGAATCAAGCGGCGATTGAGCGGATTCCTGTTCGATCAGCGCAAGTTCAGCATCTGTGCGACCGGAACGCCAAGCCGCCTCGACACGGTGCATGGCATATTCATATTGGTCCGGAGCGCAGCAGAGGGCCTTGGAAAACGCGGTCGTGGCGAGAGTGAAATCTTTGGTGGCCGCAAACGCGAGCCCCAACGTCTCCCATGCCTCGGCGCTTCCCGGCGCCAAATCACACAGGCGCAACAAAGGTATTTGGGCTTCGTGAGCCCTGCTTGTCGAGATCAATAATTTTCCGAGCCCCAACAGTGCTTCGATCCGATTCTGATTGAGATCGAGCGCTTGGCGATAAGCAGCGAGCGCAGATTCAGTATCGCCATGGCGATGTAGAAAATCTCCCCAGCGCAATGCCGCCTCGTCCCAATCGGGAAACATTTGCGGCAGAACGGCAAAGAGTTCACGCGCCTCGCCTCCGGTCTGCTCGGTAGCGATAGCGATCCCAAGCAAAATCAGAGGTGACCTCTGCCCGTCTCGCACAGCCTGTTTCAATAACCCAAGTGCTGCCAAGGGCTGATTGGCCGATAGAAAGTCAAGCCCGCGCTTGCCGCTGGGAATATCAAGCATAAGATTTTGCCCGCAATACAACCAACAGTCCCGCCACGGGATTATCTGACTCCCGGCGCAAATCCTGTTGCTGCAACAGCTCGATATCAAATCCCGCCACCGCGGCGGCCTGCTCCACGTGCGGGATCGAATGGGCATAGCGGCCCAACCGGCCAAGGGCGTGAGCGCCGTTGCCCTGCTCGACACCATCCGCATCCGCCAGCAATTCCTCGACCGAAAAAACAAACAGACCGCCCGGCGACATTCGCGCGCGCACTTTTGCGAATATTCCAGTCAATTCGCCAAAATAGCACAACACGTCACCCGCCGTAACCAGCGGCCAAACACGAGAATCGGTTTCCAAAAATCGCGGTAGATCCGCCTCGATCAGATCGGCATAAATATTTTTCTCCCGCGCCTTTGCCAACATTTGCGGGGAGATATCGACCCCGGTCATCGGCCCAAGCAAAAGATCGCCGCAGGTGACGCCAACCAGTCCTGTGCCACATCCAAGATCGAGCAACGCGGGGCGATCGAGTTTCGCGATTTCCTGCGCTATAATATTGCGTATCATGCCGGGCACGCGGTAGAGCAATGCGATCAAATGCGGTTCGAAACGTTCAGCATAGCCGTTGAACACGGCGCGCAAATACTCCGGCGGCGCCCGTTCGGAATCCGGCATTGCACCCGACGCCGCCACCAGGTGACGCACATAGGAATCCTCGGGGCAAAGCTTTAGCGCCTCGCGATAGCTATCGCCTGCCAAATCATGTTGACCAATGCTGGAATAGGCATGACCAAGTAATCCAAATACGCACGCATCGGCTGCACCTTCAGTCCTTGCGTCATTGGCCAGGGAAATCACGGTTTGAAAATCCCGCGCGCGCATCCGCAACAAAATCGCCTTTGTGCGCAGATCCGCACGCGAAGGATGTTGTGCAACCGCTTGATCGATCACCACTTCAGCAGCGCTAATATCTCCCGTGCGCGCAAGCGCTTCGGCAAGACCGACGCGATACGAGGCATTAACGGGATCGGCGGCCACGGCTTCTGATAGACAGGATATGGCATCATCGAAAAGTTTCATTTCGATCAACACGACGCCCAATAGCGCCTTGCCGGCAGGATCGACACGATCAAGAATAACCGCTTGGGCGGCATCATCCGCGGCGCCGGGAATATTGTCTGATTTCAACCTGGCCTCGGCACGGCATTTGTGCAATCCCGCGTGATTTTCATCCTGTTCAATGGCGCGATCAAGCCCTGCGAGCGCATCAGACACCCGCCCTTCACGCAAGGCCAGTTTCGCCTCCAGTAGATCTATTTTGGACGATCCCAAAGCCATGCGTTTAAGGGCGGCAACCAACGGGCGGGCGGCGCCGACGCGGCCAATGCTGATCATACGATCCACACGTTCGGCCAAAGCATCCGAATCGGCGGCTTGTGAATTGCTCATGCGAGACTCCTTTTGAGTCTGAAAGATTTATGCGGTAAGGCTGGATATCAACGACATCGGATCGGTTGGCGTCGTGCTGGCGGTGGTGCTGGCTGTGGTAGCCTTGGCGACCAAATATTGCTGGATAAATTTATCGACAAATTTTGGGTCTTGCAGCTTGGTGACATCGAATTGCGTGGAGATCGCTTTTTCCTGCGCTTCAATTGGTTGCAAGGCAATTTCGAGAGGCAGTCCCAAAGCAGTTGTCACCACATCGCGCAGCACGCTGTTTCCCAATATGGCCATCACGCTGGTGGCCGCCGACGCGCTGGTGCGAAAGGTAAGCGCGTTGGAGAGGCCCGGTGTGGTGGCATCAAGCGATTGACGCCACATGGTTTCAGTATAAGCGCTGGTGATGCTGGCGATGGTGGAAGGCAATTGGATATTGGATAGGCCATTGCCGTAGAAATTATAGGCTTTGGCGGCACTGGCCCAATTGGTATTGCTCAGTGTGTTAGCCAGCGACGAACTGTTTGACGGATTTGACATCAGAGCCTTTTGCGCCAACGCCGTATATGATATTTGGTCTGAAAGACCGTTGGCGGTTAAAAGAACCTTTAAAACCGTCGGATTTGACAATAACTGCTTTACACTGGCGGCGCCTTGCACGGCCTTGGTGAAATTGGCGACGTCGCGGGCGATCGACGGCTGCTGGGCCTCAAGCGCGACATCCTTGGTTTCGTTCGTCTCGGCATTTTGCAAAGCATTAAGCGCGCCCGAAGGCGTGTTCGTCGCCGCGAAATTATATAGTGTGTTCAAAAGCGGATCGGTACTGCCCGATGAGACGTTGAACAGGCTGATGTAATTGATGCTGCTGTTGATGCCCGACATTTCACGACCTAGCTTCGGCCACAAAGACCCGCCGCCATATTTTCGTTGATGGCGATCAAGAATGAGAAATTTGGTGCATTTCCCTGCATCTCGCGCTGAACAGTGCGGCCAACAGAGATGATTGAAGCACGCAATTCCGCCGGCAGTGCATTGTCTGGATCGCTCAGCAAATCCAGCAAAGTGCTCCACAGGCGGTTATTATCGGCGATGGCACGCACTTGATCTAGCTTGCGGCCACTCATCGCACTGTTCATAATGTAATTCACGCGCTTGAACACATCTGCTTCCTGGTCACGCAGGCTTCGGTGACCGGACGCTGTTGCATAGGCCAGAGCCGCGTTTTGCGCTGCTGTCATAGAAATTCTCCGATTTTAGGCAGGGGTGGGATTGGCTTCATATTGTGGCGGGTTCGGTTCGTGACGGCCCAGCACCATATCTTCGTGACGGATAACCCGCCGCACAAATTTCAGCGCCTGATAGCAATCATCCGATTGAGCCGCCACCAACGCGCGATCGAGAATTTCACGGGCCAAATTCGATGTGGTCGCGGTCTGAAACGCGATGATCAGATCGCGGGCATTCGCAAGCCCTGATTTTCGTTCGTCATCATTGCCAATATAGGCGGCTTGAAGGGCGAAATAAATTCGTCTGGCCGGGCTGTCGGCTTCGTCAGGCGGCATGATTTGTTTGCCGAACAGGAAACGTGCATGAGCTGTAAGCTCAAGCCGCGTTTTGGTGCGGAAGCGAATCGGCGCTCCATTGACGATCATGGTTTCGCCCTGGCGCAATTCGAGTACAAGATTCGACACAATGCTGCCTCTGCACGTAATAAGAATGAAGAAAATGCGGGCGTTTTGCCCGCTTATTCAGATTACTGGAATAGTTTCAGCAACATTGACGGTGCCTGATTGGCCAAGGACAGCGACTGTGTGGCAAGCTGCTGCTTGATTTGCAGAGCCTGCAACTGAGCCGATTCTTGCGCCAAATTGGCATCAACAAGAGTACCCAGGCCCGTGTTCAACGAACTGATCTTGTCGCTGTTGTAAGAGACCTGGTTGTTGAGATAGTTCGAGATTGAACCGTAATTATTAAGCGCGGTGCCAACCCCGTTGGCAACGTTCGTCAACATACCCGTAGTGCCAAGTACCGCTTGGAAATAGCCGGCAGTGAGGCTGGAAGATGTCGCCGCCGCCAGCGAGTTCATCACGTTGGTCTGGCCACTCCAGGTCGAAACACCATAGGTGGTGCCGATCTCATTGCGAACCACAGTCATCCCGGTCGCTGTCTGGCCGCCGATATCGCCGATCAAAGTCTTGCCATTGTAGGTCGAGTCCTGGAGGTACGACGACACTTGGGTGACAAGTTGTTTGAGTTGAGCAGAATATTGGCTGCGTGACGTTGCATCGAGACCACTATTGCTCAGATCCGTCATCGTCGAGCGGATCGAGATCATCGTGTTGGAAACATCGTTCAAGCTGCTGAGAGTAGTTCCAACCAACGCGCTGGCAGTACCTATCTGTTGATTGGCGGTCGTCAGAGTGGAGACATCCGAACGAACACGCTGCGCAATGGCATAGGCAGCACCATTGTCGGTCGCATCCGCCACCTGATAGCCGGTGGAGATTTGCTTTTGCGTCGAGTTAAGCTGCGTGGCCGTAGCCGTCAGCGACGCAAGAGCAACCGCCGCTCCTTGGTTGGTATTTACAGAGAACAGGCTCATGGTTTCTTACCTTACATACCTGGATTATCGGTGTTTGATCGCCTTTTCGCGACCGTGCATGCACTCTGCGACGTCTTGGTTAAGACGAAGTAAAACCGGCGGCATTTATATTCCAATCTCTACGATTTCGACCGCGGGGCACAATATCTTGGCGTTAAGAAATCGTTTCTTGATCGCCAGTGCGGTTGGTGGCGTCGGCGCGGCCTTGATTCACGCCGTCACAATAGCCGTCTCGGCGCAAATCCAACACGCTTTCCTCGCTAAATGACATCAATAGTCCGCGACGCGCTTGCATAATGCCAATCTCCCCCATATGGTCGATCGGTCCATTCGGTAATCAGGACATCTATATGATCGCGCCCCGCCTGCCGACCCACACCATTCTGTCGTCCGATTTTTTTCAAATCGACTTCTTTCAAGCGCACTCTGACCAGGGAAAGCTACTATTCACTTTCTCGGAATATGAAAGCCGTCGATTGGACGGACTCGGCTTCGGGGGAGCGTTCGCGCTCGATAACGGCTTCGATCTGGTGGCATTTAAATCTGCCGCCGACGATTGGTATCAGGGTTTGCCGTCCAACAGCTTTGATCTGATCGAACAATTCCTGGCCACCCGCCATCCGTCCGAACGTCCAATTTTACTCCGATCAGAAACGCTCAATTTTAACCGCTCTTGAACGGAATATACGCAAATCGGATGAACCAACATAAGAAAACCGCCCAGCCATAGAACCGGGCGGCTTTTCTCACGCAGATCCAACAGCCAACGAAATCCGCAATTCAACGGTTACAAACTATTGGCATCCTCGTTGCGGCTGCGCAAATACAGATCGAACTGGCGCCGCAATTCGGGCTTGTTGCCCGCCCATTCAATCACGCCGTGGGCATTTTTCTTCAAATCTTCGTCCGGATCGAATTGATGCTCCACAAACATATCCCATCGCGACACATAACCTCGATCGGCTTTGCGCCCATGAAAGCGATGCTCGATACTGGCGGGCACATAACCAATGTTGCCGTTGACATGCGCCAACGCCCGCGCCTGCCAACGCATCACATGACGACGATAGTTCTCCATCGTGTTTGCCGGCATGCTGCGTTCGGCATAGCCGGCAAGACCCAGCGCCATGTGATGATCACCCGACCCCATACCGCCAATTTCGAGCAAACCACCCACCCCGTCCAGCGCCTGGCGCGTCGCAGCCCACACATAGCCAGAGTGCGGATACTGATATGGTCCGCCATCATATTTCCAAAATTTTTCGCTCATTGGCACCAAAGGTCCACCCTGGTGAAAGATTTTGCAAAATGATTGATGTGGCTGCATAATCTCATTGGCGGGCCCCAGATCATAGGCCTCGCCCCACGGCTGCACGATGTGATAATTTTGCAGCGCGTGCAAAGTCTCCACCGCCCAATCGCGGCTGCGATGGAAAACATCCGTGTCCGACCAACAAATATATTTGGCATCCGGCAAACGTCCGATGCCGATATTCAGCAAATTTTCTTTCGACCAGCACCAGCTATTGGCTCGCACTCCGATATGATTCACGTGCGGCAGATTGGCGGTGAAATCACGCTCGCCATATTGACATTCCACCACCGTGAGCTTGACTCCGGAATCAAGCATATGCCCGGCCCATTCTTTGTAAATCAAATCTGGTGTCTTCCAGCGCAGCGGATTCGTCCGCGCCGCCACCACGTGCAATTGCTCAGCGATCATAATATTTTCCCAAAAAATTATCCAATAACGCGCAGCGCCTAAATCGACGGATTATGCGCCTTCCAAGCGGCAATGAATTCCGCTTCATTGCCGCCACCGGCGGGCGTGTTGTAAAAACGCTTCCAATAGGCCGCCATGCCCGCCAATTCGCCCGCCGCGGGCAATGGCTCCTGCCCCACGATCTGACCCATGCGCCAATAATGCACACGGCACATCGCCGCCGCATAGGCATCCTCGGTTTCAAGCAGCGCCGCCGCCGGCGCGCCGGGCGCCAGGCCCCGCAAGACCTTTGCGATCGCCGGATGATAGGTCAGGAAATTAACCCATATATCGTCGTGCGTGGCCGGCTCCATCTGAAACAAGCCCAGCGCCGGACCGTTGTGCAACTGACGGCGATAAATCAAACCGCTTTCCTGCAGCGCGGTGCCCAGCAACAATTCCTCGGCTGCCTGCAGGCGATATTCATCCAGTGCCAACTGCCGCAACACCGGACCAATCGTCGCCCTCACAAAAATTTGCGGATTATCCGACATATCCGCCTCCCTATCGAATGGAAAAAGCGGCCGAGAATTTGTTCACCACATAAGGCGCGAACAAACTAACCCCACCCAGCAGATATTTGCTGAACTCGTCACTATGCGCCGGCGGATGCCCGGTTTCGGCCACTCCCCACAGCACAAATGCGCCAAATCCCAGGAACAGCGCCAAAATCGCCACCATGCCCAGAAAGGCGATCAATCGGCTGGTACTGGCCACCAACATGGTTTTGGTACCGCTGCCATCCGTCAGATCGGCTTCTTCAGACAGCGCCCCCGCCAACGACCATTGCGGCGCCGCCCGCAACAGCCGCGCCACCGCCACCGCGAACGCAAGCAGGCCAAAATAGATAGACCCAATAACAGAATACACCACAATTTCCGGCGGCGCGATCCAACCAACCCCCAAATTTTCCATTAAATTCCCCATTAAAGACAGGCTTCATCTAAATTCTAAGCAAGAGATGTTTGTATAACTAACTTTTCGGAACAAATCAAGCGCAACCCGCCGGCAAACTCACCCGCGCGCCCCAAAACGCCGAAATTTAAAGAGTTCGGCCGTTTACCGCCGCTGCAACGACGACAAAGCCGCAAAGCTCACCAACGCCGCCAGGCACAGATATTCGCCCACCATCAACAACCCGCCACTGGTATGCACCAACCATTCCGCCAAAAACGGCGTCAACGCCCCGCCCAATATGCCGCCGGTATTGAATGTGATCGAAACCCCGGTGTAACGCACCTGCGGCGGGAACAGACTGGGCAACCACGCCCCCAACGGCCCATAGACCAACCCCATAAAAAAGCCCGCCGTGCACAAATACGCCGCGATCACAGGCAACGAACCGCTGTCAAACGCCGGTGCGAACAACAGGCCCAGGACAAAGGTAAAGATACAACCAAGCAACAACACAAAGCGTGCATTGGTGCGATCCGCCAAAAAGCCGGCGAGAACGATCCCGAGCGCCATACCCAACGACGCAAGCATTTCCACCGCCAGGAATTGCTCGCGTCCATAGCCCAATGACTTGGTGGCATAGCCCAACGCAAACACCGATATCAGATAGAACAGCACAAAGGCCGCCACCACCGCGAAAATGGCCGCAAACGTCTGCTTGGGATAATCGCGCAAGCACTCAAACAACGGCACCTTGGGCAACGGCCCGGCAGCCTGCATACGCTTGAAATCCGGAGTCTCGGTCAGCTTCAATCGCATCCACAGTCCCACAAACACCAGCACCGCACTGCCCAAAAACGGCAACCGCCAGCCCCAACGGATAAAATCATTCCCCGCCAGCCCATATCCCAGCAGCAAAAACACCCCAGTGGCAAAAAAGAATCCCACCGGCGCACCCAACGGCGGAAACATGCCGTAACGCGCCTTGAAACCCACCGGGGCATTTTCGGTGGCCAACAACGCCGCCCCGCCCCATTCGCCGCCCA
>JAJZHU010000094.1 GCA_021798375.1 Pseudomonadota bacterium
GCAAAAAGACAATCGTCTCGTCCAATGCTGTGCAATCCATCGCCGTCCCCCGCAAAATAAATCAGAGGAGCAGCACAGATTCAGCATTTTAGCCGTTTGTCACGAACTTCTTCACCCGATTGCCCTGAATAACGGGCCGAAGCATATATACACACGTATAAATAGCAGATAAAATTGCGTCCACAAGAACCGGGGCCGCCCGCGCGCGGCGCGACAGAGAGGAAATGAGATCATGAACCAGACCAATGCTGGAACAGGAACTGCGTTGCCCGATGTTTGGGCGCTTTTTTCCGTGCGCGATCTTTCGGTGATCGTCACCGGCGGCGCCAGCGGGATCGGGCTCGGTTTTGCCGAAGCCTTGGCGCAGGGCGGCGCTTTGATAACCATATTGGATATGAACGAGGAGCGGATCACGGGCGAAGTGGCGCGCTTGCAGAAAGCGGGCTATCGCGTGCGCGGAACCAAGGTGGATGTGACCGACCACGCCGCGCTCGATGCGGCATTCGACGCAGCCGAAGCCGCCTACGGCAAGATCGACGTGGTGTTCGCCAATGCCGGCATCGATCCGGGGCCAGGGTTCGTGGCCCACGGACCCGAAGGGGTGACCCGCAACCCTGCCGGGTCGCTGGAATCCTATACCGACGAGCGTTGGCAAAAGGTGATCGACATCAACCTGACCGGCGTGTTCGCCACCGTGCGGGCGGCGGCGCGCAAGATGAAGCCGCGCAAATCCGGGCGCATCATCATCACCACATCGGGCGCCTCGCGCACCATCGCGGCCGGCATCGGCGCGGCCTATATGGCGGCCAAGGCGGGATCGGCGCATTTCATGCGCACGGCGGCGCTGGAACTGGCGGCGTATAACATCACGGTCAACGCGATCAGCCCCGGCTATATCGTGACCAACATCGGCGGCGGTCATGCCCATGATCCAGCGTTCCAGGCGGCATTTGCCAAAACACTGCCGATGCACCGGGTGGCGTTTCCGGTCGATTTGTGCGGCGCGGCCATTTTTCTGGCGTCGAAGGCGTCAAACTATGTGACCGGGCAGGAAATCGGCGTGGATGGCGGTCTTACCTTGGGCACGGCTGATTAAAGGCCGCGGTCTGTTGCAACCAAAAACACACCCAAAACCGGAGACCGAATGATGCAACTGCGACGCTTTAAAAACAAAGTGGCCCTGATAACCGGCGCTGGCGGCGGCATCGGCCGCGCCACCGCTCTGGCATTTTCGCGCGAGGGCGCCAGTGTCGCGGTGGTGGATTACAACGCCGAATCCGCCGCCGAGACGGTGCGTTTGATCGAGGCCGAGGGCGGCAAGGCTTTGCAATTGGTGATCGATATCAAAGACGAAGCCCAGGTGAAGGGCATGGTGAAAGACACCGTCGCCAAATTCGGCGCCTTGCACATCGCCTTTAACAATGCGGGCCTCGATATGCCTGGCATCCCCTTGGTCGAATTCACCGAAGCCAACTGGGATCGCATCATCGACACCAATCTGAAGGGCATGTTCTTTTGTCTCAAGCATGAAATCATCGCCATGACGGCACAAGGCTGTGGGGCGATCGTGAATATGTCGTCGTTGGCGGGCGTGCTGACCGGGCATGGCATTCCGGTTTATACCGCATCAAAACATGGCGTGATCGGCCTGACCCGCGCCGCGGCGCTGGAATCGATCAAGCAGGGCGTGCGCATCAACGCGGTCTGCCCGGCGGCGGTGATGACGCCGTTGCTGGAACAGCACATGAAAAACCCCGGTTTCGCCGACATGCTGCGCGCGCAGCACCCGATCGGGCGTTGGGCCGAGCCCGAGGAAATCGCCAATGTGGTGATGTTCCTGGCGTCGGATCACGCGTCTTTCATCGTCGGCCAACCGATTGTGGTCGATGGCGGGGTGACGCTGGTTTGATCGGTAAAGGAGAGATTTTTATCGTCCGAAACGAAAAACCCGCTTGATCAGTCGATCAAGCGGGCTCTTCACTTCAAACTCAACTGCTTATTCAGCAGCAGCGGCCAGGCGAGGCAGTTGTTCCAGCACCTGCACCGCGGCGGCGGTGTTGCTGATGGGAATATGATAGGTGCGGGTCACTTCGCGCACTTCGCCCAGCAGAGCGCCGCGCATGGTCATCCAGTTCATGAACTCGAGCCCCGCCGTGCCGGCCTGTTCGACCAGATCGACGTTGGAAAGACCCAGCAACGGCGACGGATCACCCGCGATGCAGTCCATGCAATAGGTATCGAATTTCTTGTTCAGATGGCCGGCGCGTTCGCCTTCCAACTGATGCGAAAGACCGCCGGTGCCGATCAATACGACCTTGAGGTCTTCGGGATAGGATTCGATGGCGCGGCCAATGGCGCGGCCGAACTCAAAGCAACGCTTCAGCGACGGCATCGGGAATTGCACCGTGTTGATGCCGACCGGCACGATCTTCACCGGACGATAACCCTTGTTGCGGCCGCAATCCTCGAAAAAACAAGCCATCGGCAGACACACCGCATGGTCGATCAGCATTTGCTGACAGATCACCGGATCGAATTCTTCTTCCACCACATGATTGGCGATGTGCCACGACAGCGGCGGAATGCCGGGCCAGGGATCATTCACCGGAATGCCCCAGCCTTCGTCGGCGCTGGGATAGCTCGGGGCGGCGCCGATGGCGAAGATGGGCATCTTATCGAGGAAGAAATTCAGCCCATGATCGTTCGAGAACACCACCGCCACATCGGGCTTGACCTCCGCCAGCCATTTTTGCGCCGGGGTGAAGCCGTCGAAGAACGGCTTCCAATACGGATCTTCTTGCAGTCCGCGGGCGATGGCGTTGCCAACCGCCGGAACGTGCGATGCAGACATGCTGCCAATGATACGTGCCATGTGATTATTTCCCCGCCGCAACCAATTTGGCTTTGAATTGATCGACCGTCATCCCGGTTTGGATGGCGCCGATATCTTGCATGTTCAGACCATAGATGCCGGTCAGCTTTGCAAGGTAGTAAATATTGCCGCCGGCCTTGAGCAGCCCGATCACGTCTTTGGCCAGAACGGCTTTGATCTGTTCCTCGTTCAGGCCATATTTGCGGCAATAGCCCTCGGGATCGGCCAGGAATGCGTCCCGATTGGCTTTGTCGTTGAAGGTAAAGCACATATTATTCAGGGCATAGCCCTTCTGCGCCGCCTCGGCCCCGAACAAATAGGTGCCGAAAATTTGTTTCTGCTCTGCCATTCTTTCCACCCTTGCGTGCTTCAGCCCAATTTTGCGTGGCCCAAGTCTAATCCATACCCGAATTTCTAATCAAGACCTTATTAGTCCCGTTTGGAATGTTTGGATACAATCGATGGCTGGTATGTAATTGGGCGAGCGGTTGATGTAAATCAAGAGATTGGCATTGCGCGGCGATTAGGGCAATTGAGTTTGGGGGCTTTTCGATGCGCTTCGCAACGGGCACACTGGCCTTAACTCGAAGGAGACAATAATGATTATCGATTGCCACGGCCATTACACCACCGCGCCCCAGGCGCATCAGGACTTCCGCCAATCCCAGATCGACGCTTTTGGCGACCCGGTGCGCACCCAGGCGCTGATGGGCGCCAAAATCAGCGATGACGAAATCCGCGCCAGCCTGGAAGGCGCGCAGTTGAAGTTGCAGCGCGAGCGCGGCACCGACCTTACTATCTTCTCGCCCCGCGCTTCGGCCATGGGCCACCATGTGGGCAACGGCGAAACCTCGCTGCGCTGGTCGCAAGCCTGCAATGATCTTATCGCGCGGGTGGTGGCGCTCTACCCCGACAAATTCGTCGGCGTGTGTCAATTGCCGCAATCGCCGGGCACCGATCTGAAATCCAGCATCACCGAGCTTGAACGCTGCGTGAACGAATTGGGCTTCATCGGCTGCAACGTGAACCCCGATCCTTCGGGCGGCTGGTGGACCTCGCGTCCGCTGACGGACAAATTCTGGTATCCATTATATGAAAAGATGCAAGAACTCGACGTGCCGGCGATGGTGCATGTATCCGCCAGTTGCAACGATAATTTCCACGCCACCGGGGCGCATTACCTGAACGCCGACACCACGGCCTTCATGCAATTCCTGTTGTCGGATCTGTTCACCGATTTCCCCAATCTGCGCTTTATCATCCCGCATGGCGGCGGCGCCGTGCCGTTCCATTGGGGTCGCTTCCGCGGCATGGCGCAGGATCTCAAGCGCCCGCCGCTGGAGGAATTGCTGCTGAAGAACGTGTATTTCGACACTTGTGTTTACCATCAACCGGGTATTGAGTTGTTGCTGAAGGTCATTCCGACCGAAAACATCCTGTTTGGGTCGGAAATGGTTGGCGCCGTGCGCGGCGTCGATCCGCGCACCGGCTTCAACTACGACGACACCAAGCGTTATTTCGACGCACTCGATCTGCCCGACGAAAAACGCGCGGCGATTTTTGAGGGCAACGCCCGCCGGGTGTTCCCGCGTCTCGACAAGCGTTTGAAATCGCTGTGCGCCTGTGGTGCCGATCACGGCTGAGGAGGACATTCAAATGGACGACAACTACATTCCCTTCCACCCGCACCCCAGCAAGCCGCACTTTGTCCCCCCGCCCGGGGCAGTGGATGCGCATTGCCATGTGTTCGGCCCGGCGGCGCTGTTTCCCTATGCGCCGGAAAGCAAATACATCCCGTGCGATGCCTCGAAACAACAATTGTTCGCCTTGCGCGATTTTCTCGGTTTTTCGCGCAATGTGATCGTGCAGGCCAGTTGCCACGGCAAGGACAACCGCGCCTTGGTCGATGCGCTGCAATCCTCCGAGGGCATGGCGCGCGGTGTTGCCGTGGTAAAGCACGACATCACCATGGACGAACTGCGGGAACTGCACCGGGCCGGCGTGCGCGGCGTGCGCTTCAACTTCGTCAAGCGTCTGGTCGATGCCACGCCCAAGGAAAATTACCTGCGGGTGGCCGACAAGATCGCCCAGCTTGGCTGGAACATCACGGTCTATTTCGAAGCCCAGGATCTGGCGGATCTGCTGCCGTTCCTGGCGCAATTGCCGACCGACATCGTGGTCGATCACATGGGCACGCCCAAAGTGGCCAACGGCGTCGAACACCCCGATTTCCTGCGCTTCATCAATCTGATGGAAACCAACAAGCGCGTATGGACCAAGGTGAGTTGCCCCGAACGCCTCAGCCTGACCGGGCCGCCATACGACGATGTGGTGCCATACGCCGCCGTGCTGGTGGAACGCTTCCCCGATCGCGTGCTGTGGGGCACCGATTGGCCGCATCCGAACATGCGCACCCACGCGCCCGACGATGGATTGTTGGTCGATCACATTCCCAAGATCGCGCCGACCCCCGAACTGCAACAGAAATTGCTGGTTGATAACCCCATGCGGCTCTATTGGGCCGACTAACCGTTTAAAAACAGGACCGATCGCATGAAAATCGTACTCGCCGGAGCCGGCGCTTTTGGCATGAAGCATATCGACGCGCTGCATAAGATCGACGGCGTCGAAGTGATCAGCGTGGTGGGCCGTTCGCCCGTGGCACTGAAGGAAACCGCCGACAAATACGGCATCAAGCATATGACCAACGATCTGGCCGAAGCGCTTGCGTTGCCGGGCGTGGATGCGGCCATTTTATGCACCCCCACGCAACTGCACGCCGAGCAGGCGATTCAGTGCATGTTGGCCGGCAAGCATGTCATGGTCGAAATTCCGATGGCCGACAGCCTGGCCGATTCAGAAGAAATATGCCGCGTACAGGCCGAAACCGGCCTGGTGGCGATGGCCGGCCACACCCGCCGTTTCAACCCGAGCCACCAATTTGTGCATAAAAAGATCAAGGCGGGCGAGTTCAACATCCAGCAAATGGATGTGCAGACCTATTTCTTTCGCCGCAGCAACATGAACGCGCTGGGCCAGCCGCGTAGTTGGACGGATCATTTGCTGTGGCACCACGCCTGCCACACCGTCGATCTGTTCGCCTATCAAACCGGCCAGACCATCACCCAGGTGAACGCGATCCAAGGCCCGATCCACCCGGAACTCGGCATCGCCATGGATATGTCCTTGCAATTAAAGGTGGCTTCGGGGGCGATCTGCACGTTGTCGCTATCGTTCAACAACAATGGCCCGCTCGGCAGTTTCTTCCGCTACATCGGCGACACCGGCACCTATATCGCCCGCTACGACGATCTGGTGGACGGCTATGAAAAGCCGATCGACCTTTCCAAAGTCGATGTGTCGATGAACGGCATCGAGCTGCAGGATCGCGAATTCATCGCCGCCATCCGCGAAGACCGCGAGCCCAATGCCTCGGTGCAACAGTGCCTGCCCGCGATGCGCGTGCTGCATGCGGCGGAACAACAACTGAAAGCCGCGAAATAATGGTGGCGAGCCCAAGGCAAGTCGGGCCGTTTTCGGTTGCACCCATCGGTCTGGGCTGCATGAATTTGTCGCACGCGTACGGCGTTCCACCCTCGGTAGAACAGGGGGCAACGCTTTTGCGCCGGGCGCGCGAGGTGGGATATAATTTCATCGACACCGCCGTGGCCTATGGCTTTGGCAAGAACGAAACGCTGATCGGCGACACCCTCGTTGGCCAGCGGCATGAATTCGTGCTGGCCAGCAAGGCCGGCCTGTTCAGGGATGCCGAAGGCAAGCGCGAGATCAACGGCCATCCCGATGTGTTGCGGGCCTCCTGCGAGGCCAGTCTGCAACGTCTGCGCACCGATGTGATCGATCTTTATTACCTGCACCGCTGGGACAAACGCTATCCGGTGGAAGATCAGATCGGCGCCCTGGCCGAGATGAAACAGGCCGGAAAAATCCGCGCCATCGGCATTTCCGAGGTCTCGGTGGCGACGCTGAAGAAGGCGCACGCCACCCATCCGATCACCGCCATCCAAAGCGAATATTCGCTGTGGACCCGCAACGCCGAGCAGGGAATGCTGGCCGCGACCAAAGAACTCGGCATCGCCTTCGTCGCTTTCAGCCCGCTGGCGCGCGGCTTTCTGCCCGGCACGATGCACAGCAACGAATTCGCCCCCGGCGACATCCGCCGCGCCATGCCACGCTTTATCGGCGAGGCGTTCCAGGCCAATCTGAAACTGCTCGACGCAATGACCGTCATCGCCCGCGAAGTGGGATGCAGCATGGCCGAGCTTTCAATCGCCTGGGTATTGGCGCGCGCCGCGCATATCGTGGCGCTGCCCGGCACTACCAATATCGCGCATCTGGAAGAAAACTGGCGCGGGCAGTTTGTGGATATCCCGCACGATGTGATGACGCGGCTGGATGCGATCTTTGTAGGACACGTCGCGGGCAATCGTTATCCGGCTTCGGTGCGGGCGGAGATTGATACGGAAGAAGAACAGTAAGAATCTTCTTTTTGTGAACAAAAAGAAGCAAAAAAACTTTGATAATTTAGACACGAACTCAGGAGATCGACAGATGACTCTTCCCATCGCTATCAAACCCGGCGCGGTGGTGCGCAATATTCCGCGCACCGAACTGGAGCGCATCGCGCCATTGGCGACTTACGGCGTGGCCACGGTACACGAGGCGGTGGGGCGTCGCGGGCTGATGGCGCCCTACATGCGGCCGATCTATCCGGGGGCCTCGATCGTCGGCAACGCCGTTACCGTTTCGGTGGCGCCAGGCGACAACATGATGATCCATGTGGTCGTCGAATTGCTGCAAGAGGGCGATATTCTGGTGGTCGCCCCAACGTCGCCCTGCACCGATGGATATTTCGGCGATCTGTTCGCCACCGCCCTTAAGGCGCGCGGCGTGCGCGGGTTGATCATCGATGCCGGCGTGCGCGATGTGAAAACCCTCACCGAAATGGGCTTTCCTGTGTGGTCGAAGGCGGTACACGCCCAAGGCACGGTGAAAGAAGCCATCGGTTGCATCAATGTGCCGGTGGTCGCCGCGGGCGCTTACGTGAATCCCGGCGATATCATCATCGCCGACGACGACGGTGTGATGGTACTGCCACGCGCCGATGTCGATGCGGCGGTGAAAAACGCCAAGGCGCGGGCGGAGAAGGAAGAACGCAACCGTCAGGCGTTTGAAAAAGGCGCGATCGGCATGGATCTATACGGATTCCGCGAGAAATTCACCGCCAAGGGGATTTATTATGTCGATGAGCTTTCCGATTTGATCGGGAAGTAAGAATCTTCTTTTTGTTCACAAAAAGAGGGTTTTTGCTTTTATTTTTCTTATCCTGCTTCAAAGATAGGATACCCACATGTCCGGCGGCCTTCGTCCCATTCCCTGCACCCTGATGCGCGGCGGCACCTCCAAGGGGCCGTTCTTTCTGGCGTCCGATCT
>JAJZHU010000095.1 GCA_021798375.1 Pseudomonadota bacterium
TGGGTTTTCCTTGCGGGGGTTTGTATCTGGCTGTGAAGCCGGGCGCAGGATAACCGCTAGCGGGTCCGCATGATTAGAATCGGAAACTACCCACTATACCTACTTCAACCGCAACCCCACGCTGCGCCCATGCGCCTGCAACCCCTCGGCTTCGGCCAGCAGCACGGCGGCGGGTCCGATTTCGGCCAATCCCGGCGCGTCACATTCGATCCAGGTCGTGCGCTTGATGAAATCGAACACCGACAGGCCCGAGGCAAACCGCGCCGTGCGCCCGGTGGGCAGCACATGGTTCGGCCCGCCGACATAATCGCCGATCGCCTCGGGGCAATAGCGCCCCAAAAACGCCGCCCCGGCGTGGCGCACGCGGGCGAACATCGCGCGCGGATCGGGCAACAGCAATTCCAGATGCTCGGGCGCCAGACGATCCACCAACGCGGGCACTTCATCCAGGTTTTGCACCAACAGCACGATGCCGTGACGATCCCAACTCGCCCCGGCGATTTCGGCGCGCGGCAGGGTGAGGAGTTCGGCTGCCACCGCCGCGATCACCGCATCGGCAAACTCATTGTCGTCGGTGATCAGAATCGATTGCGCATCTTTGTCGTGCTCGGCCTGGGCCAGCAGATCCACCGCCACCAGACGCGGATCGTTGTTACGATCGGCCACCACCACCACTTCGGATGGCCCGGCGATCGAATCGATGCCGACACGGCCAAACACCTGCCGCTTGGCCTCGGCCACATAGGCGTTGCCGGGGCCGACGATGCGATCGACCGGGGCGATGGTGGCGGTGCCAAACGCCAACGCCGCCACCGCCTGGGCACCGCCGACGCGGTAAATTTCGGCCACCCCGGCCCGTCGCGCCGCCGCCAACACCAGCGGATTCAACACACCGTTGGGCGTGGGCACGCACATGGCGATGCGCCGCACCCCGGCCACGCGGGCGGGCAGCGCGTTCATCAATACCGACGACGGATACGAAGCCGTGCCGCCCGGCACATACAGCCCGACCGCATCCAGCGCGTTCCAGCGCATCCCCACCGCGATGCCAGGTTCATCCATGCGCAGATCCGCCGGCATTTGCGCCTGGTGAAACCGCTCGATCCGCTGCGCCGCCACATCCAACGCCGCCAATAATTGGGGGGGAACCCGGGCAATCGCCGCATCCACCTCGGCCGGCGGAATGGCGATGGCCTCGGGGGTCAGATCCAGATGATCGAATGTTTTGGTATATTCACACAGCGCCGCATCGCCGCGCGCCCGCACATCGGCGATGATCCCGGCCACGGTGTGATCCACACGCTCGGTGGTTTCGCGCGCATCGTTCAGCAACGCCCTGAATTTTGCCTCGAAATCCGCGTCTCGCGTCGATATTTTCTTCATCGTTGCGCCACAGCCTCCCGAAACTTCGCGATCCAGGCGCCGATCTGCTCGGGCTTGGTCTTGAGCGCGGTGCGATTGACGATCAAGCGCGAGCTGACATGGGCGATCACCTCGGTTTCCATCAAGCCATTGGCCTTCAACGTCGATCCCGTCTCCACCAGATCGACGATCACGCGCGACAGCCCCAATCCCGGCGCCAATTCCATGGCGCCGTTCAAATGCACGATCTCCGCCTGCACGCCGCGCGCCGCAAAGTGGCGACGGGCGATATTGGGATATTTGCTGGCCACCCGCACTTGCGACCAGCGCGCCGCATCGTCCGTACCGGCCATGCCCACAGGTTCCGCCACCGATACGCGGCAGATGCCGATGCCCAGATCGAGCGGCGCGTAGATTTCGGAGTAATCAAATTCCATCAACACATCGGCGCCGCAAATGCCGATTTCGGCGGCACCAAACGCCACAAACGTCGCCACATCGAACGGACGCACCCGCACCACATCCAATTCCGGATGGTTGGTGGGAAAGCGCAAGCGGCGGCTACTGTCCTTCAAATAATCCGGCGCGGGCACGATCCCCGCAGCCGCCAGAACGGGGCCGCATTCTTCCAAAATTCGGCCTTTGGGCAGGGCAAGGATCAATTTCTTTTCGGTCATGAAGTCAGTCTTTCAGCCGCTTGATGCTGGCGCCGCACGCCGAGAGTTTTTCTTCCACCGCCTCATAGCCGCGATCCAGGTGATAAACGCGGCTGATCACGCTGGTGCCTTTGGCCGCCAAAGCCGCCAGAATCAACGATGACGAAGCCCTGAGGTCGGTCGCCATCACCGGCGCGCTGGAAAGTTGCGAAACACCGCGCACGATCGCCGAAGCGCCATGCACCACGATGCGCGCGCCCATGCGCGAAAGTTCGGGCACATGCATAAAGCGATTTTCAAAGATGGTCTCGGTTAGCATCGAAGCACCCTCGGCCACCGCCATCACCGCCATCAATTGCGCCTGCATATCGGTGGGGAAGCCGGGATAAGGATCCGTCTTGGCATCCACCCCTGTCAGGCGGCCGCTCGATTTCACCCGGATTCCGTCGTTCTGCTCGGTGATCTCAACGCCCGCCTCGCGCAAAATATTATGCAACGCCGCCAAATGCCCAACCCGCGCACCGGTCAGCACGATATCGCCGCCGGTGATCGCCGCGGCGCACGCATAGGTGCCGGCCTCGATGCGGTCGGGCACGATATCATGGGTGGCGCCATGCAACACAGGAACGCCCTCGATGACGATGCGGCTGGAGCCCGCCCCGGTGATCCTCGCACCCATCGCATTCAAACAAGCCGCCAGATCGACGATTTCGGGTTCGGCCGCGGCATTGGAAATCACCGTGACGCCGTGCGCCAGGCTTGCCGCCATCAGCAAATTCTCGGTCGCCCCCACCGAAGGCATCGGCAGCAAGATCTCGGCGCCCTTAAGCCCGTTCGGCGCGGTGGCATGGACATAGCCCGCGTCGAGTTCGATCACAGCGCCCAATTGTTCCAGCCCGCGCAGATGAAAATCGACCGGCCGCGTGCCGATGGCGCAACCGCCCGGCAAGGAAACCTTGGCCTCGCCCTGGCGCGCCAGCAACGGCCCCAGCACCAAAATCGAGGCGCGCATCTGGCTTACGATCTCGTAAGGCGCCACCGTGTTGGTGATGGTGCCGCCAATCGACAGCGTGCGCGGGGCGGTCGTCTCCACTGCCAGCCCATGCTGGGCGATCAACCTGGTCATGGTGCGAATATCGGCCAGACGGGGCACATTGGTCAGGATCAAACGCTGATCGGTGAGCAATCCCGCCGGCATCAAGGCCAGCGCCGCATTCTTGGCGCCGCCGATGGGAATACTGCCGGAAAGCCTTGCGCCGCCGGTAATTTCGATGCGGTCCATAATCCTCAGCCCATGCGCGGCAGCGAAACGCCACGCTGCTTCATATATTTACCGGCCTTGTCGGCGTAAGACACATCGCACGGCCCGGCGCCTTGCAGGAACAGGAACTGACAAATCCCCTCGCCCGCATAGATTTTGGCCGGCAGCGGCGTGGTATTGCTGATTTCAATCGTCACCTGCCCTTCCCATTCGGGCTCCAGGGGGGTCACATTGACGATGATGCCGCAGCGCGCATAGGTGGATTTGCCCAGGCAGATCACCAATATATCGCGCGGTATGCGGAAATATTCCACCGTGTGGGCCAAGGCGAAGCTATTGGGCGGAATGATCGCCACCGGCACCTTGCGGGTGACGAAACTGTCGGGACTGAAATTCTTCGGATCCACCACCGCGCTATCGACGTTGGTGAAAATTTTGAATTCGTCCGCCACCCGCGCATCGTAACCATAGCTGGAAAGACCGAAGCTGATCTTGTCGCCGCGCTGCTGGTCGGGTTCAAACGGTTCGATCATGGCGTGATCCGTGGCCATCTGGCGTATCCAACGATCGGGCATCACGGGCATGGCGTCTCTCTATCTCTAAAGCGCCTGTTGACGGCGCACGGGGAACCCCCTGCCTGTAGCGGATGGCGCGTTGCGGAGCAAGAAGTGGGGAAAAACATTCGCGTTTGCGGCGAACTTGCTTGCGACCGCGCAAGCTGGCATTGCTGAACCGACCTCCCGCAACCATAAGGCCCGCGATGCTGCGCAAGATGTATGATTGGATCCTGGCCCGCGCCGCGTCGCAATACGCCGGCTGGTGGCTTGCCATGCTCGCCTTCGCCGAGGCCAGCTTTTTCCCCGTTCCACCCGATACGCTGCTGGTGCCCATGGCGCTGGCCCGGCCGCATCGCGCGTTTCACCTGGCGCTGATCTGCACGCTGGGCAGCGTTATCGGCGGGGCTTTTGGCTATGCGATCGGGTTCTATCTATTCAACCAACTCGCCACGCCAATTCTGGCCGCCTATCATTATCAGGCCGCTTTTGCCGCGTTTCAACAGCGTTTTGCCACCTACGGACTGGCGCTGATCCTGATCAAGGGCCTCACGCCGATTCCCTATAAAATCGTCACCATCGCCACCGGGGCCGCGCGTTTCAATTTCCCCTTGTTCATGGCGGCAAGCCTGCTCACCCGTGGCGGCCGTTTTTTTCTGGAAGCCGCGCTGTTGTGGCGCTATGGCGATCGGGCCGAACGATTGATCGAAAAACATCTGCCCTGGGCTTTGGGCGCGACCGCGTTCGGCGTGGTGCTTGGATTTGTTATTTTGAAATACGTGTAACAAAAATTTCGCTTCTTTTTCCCTGACGGATTCCCATGAACGCGCTCCACGCCCTTTTATTTGCCGTCCTCCAAGGCGCCACTGAACTTTTTCCGGTCAGCAGCCTGGGCCATGCGGTGTTGCTGCGCGGGCTGGCGGGATGGAACACCGATGTCGGCGCTCCCGGTTTTCTGCCCTTTCTGGTGATGCTGCATGTCGGCACATCGATCGCGCTGCTGACCTATTTCCGCCACGACTGGGTCGCCATCGCGCTTGGCGCATTTGGCCTGGGCAACCCCGATCACACGGCGCAGGCGCGACGGCTGGTGGCGCTGATCGTCACCGCCACCATCCCGGCGCTGATATTGGGATTCTTTTTGGAAAAATTCTTCCGTTCCCTGTTCGGCAGCGCCAGCTTTGCGGCGATTTTTCTCATGCTCAACGGCGTATTGTTGATCAGCGGCGAATCCTTGCGCAGCCGTCACGCGGGGCACAAGCCGCTGTCCGAATTATCCTTCCGCGATGCGTTCCTGATTGGCTGCTGGCAATGTCTGGCCTTGATCCCCGGCTTTTCGCGCTCGGGAGCCACCATGGTCGGCGGGCTGTTGCGCGGCGTCGATCATGAGGCGTCGGCTCATTTCTCGTTCCTGATCGCCATTCCGGTAATCGGGGCGGCCACGGTGCTGGAAGTGCCGAAATTGCTGCACGCGGGCGCCGGCGGCGCCACCATGGGGTTGGCCGCATTGGCGGCGCTGGTCGCGGGGGGCACCTCCTATCTCAGCACGGCGCTGTTGATGCGCTATTTCCGCGATCATGACCGCGCCTCGCTGAATCCGTTTGCGTTTTATTGTCTGGCCCTCGGGCTGGCGGGGATATTGCTGCTCCATGCGCGCTAAAATCCTGTTGCCCCTGCTGGCGCTTTGGCTGGCTGCCGCGGCCCCGCTTGCCGCCGTCCCTATCGGGCGCGGATCGTTGCCGTGGTGGCAACATCGCTTTGATGCCAAGGCGCGCGAATTGGCGGCACATCCGCCGCGATTGGTGTTCTATGGCGATTCGATCATGGCATATCTGGAACAAGGCCCCTCGGACCGCTTCGATTACCAACAAGTGTGGCAACATTATTACGGCGGGCGCGACGCGGTGGAGTTGGGCTTCAAAGGCGATCCCACCTCGGCGCTGATCTGGCGGCTATTGCACGGCGAAGCCGATCACATCGACCCCCGGCTGGCCATCGTGCTGATCGGCGCCAATGATTTCGGCAAATTGCATTGGTCCGCGCCCGACACAGTGATGGGGGTGGAAAAAACCATCACGATCATCGAACAGAAATTGCCGCACACGCATATTCTGCTGCTGGCCGTGCTGCCCAGCCAGCGTTCCGCCTGGATCACGGCCGCCACCAACACCGCCAACCGCGCCTTGGCCGCGCATTACGCCGGCGGGCAAGACCCCGTCGTGACCTATCGCGACGTGGGCTATTTGTTTGCAACCAAGGGCCATCTCGACACATCCTTGTTCATCGACCCGCATCTGACCCCGCCGGATCCACCATTACACCCCAGCCCCGAGGGCTGGCGGCGCATCGCCGAAGCCATCGAGCCCGTCGTGGCCCAATATATGGGCGATACGCCGCGTGCGCGGATGCAACCCGTGAATGTCCTTGGCCGATGAATCCCGATCCCGACGACGACGAAGACGACGATACGCCGCCCAGCCAGCGCATCTATCTGACCCCGCAAGGCGCGGCGATAATGCAGGAAGAATTGCGCCAATTGATGAAGGTGGAACGCCCCAGGATCGTCGAGATCGTGTCGTGGGCGGCGGGCAACGGCGATCGTTCGGAAAATGGCGATTATCTTTACGGCAAAAAGCGGCTGCGCGAGATCGACCGCCGCGCGCGTTTTCTGGGACGCCGCCTCAAACACGCCGAAATCGTCGATCCCAGCCTGCAAACGCGCCGCGATCAGGTGTTTTTCGGCGCCACGGTGACATTTGAAAACGAAGCGGGGGTCGAGCGCGTTGTGACCCTGGTGGGGGTGGACGAAGCCGACATGACGCAAAATAAAGTCAGTTTGCACGCCCCCATCGGCCGCGCCCTGTTGCGTGCGAAGTTAGGCGATCAGGTGCGATTGGTAACGCCGGCGGGAGTGGAGTTGATCGAGATCGTCGCGGTCAATTATCCGGACAGAGCCTGACGGCTCTCCCCCGAAACGGCGCGCACAGCATTGCCTCGGTAGCAAGATCAGGCGTTAAACAACCCAATTTGGCGGCCATCAACGCGCCGAACAGCTTGATCAAGCTGCCGCCGCCATGCCGCCGCGCCCAGTTCCACGCCCGCCCGGCGGCACGTTTCACACCGAATCGACGCAATTTCGCCGGCAATGCGGGATGCCCCCGCAAAAACCGCAGCAGCGCCAAATTCACATCATGCAACGTCTGCGCGTCATTGCCCGAAAGCCGTCCTGGCGCCACCATCGGCATGGCCATCACCGCCGTGTCCAACCGCGCCGCCGGGCCGGACGCGGCCAGCCGCAATTCCAGCGAATAATCCTGTATGAACACGCCGGGATCGGATCCCCCCAACGCACGCAGCAAAGCGGTACGCGCGATCCATACGCTGGGATTGGTGACCGCCCGGCGCAATGCCAGATGCAGAAAATCCTTCTGCAAAACAGGTTTAATATTTTTATAATCAGGGCATTGCGGCGGCTCGTTAACGTCGTAACGCCACTGCAAATCCATCGGCGCATAGGCATAGCCTGTGCCGCACGCCTCGCAGGCCACAAGTAAATCCCGAGTCGCCCAGGGGAACAGCATGTCATCCCCATCGACCGGCTTGACGTAATCGCCTTCGACCAGCGCCAGCCCCGCGTTCAATGCCCGGGCCGGCCCCGCGTTGGCTTGCGATATAATCACCACCCCGGACCAGGACGCCGTCAGATCGCGCAAAATTTGCAGCGTGTCGTCGGTGGAACCATCATCGACGAACACATATTGACGGGCAAATTCGCCCTGCTGTGCCTGCAACCCCGCCAACAAATGCGGCAAAAACGCCGCCTTGTTGAACAAAGTCACCAGGTAGGAAATCTGCATTCAGCCCCCAACGCTCAGTCTTTGTGGCGCCGCAGATGGGCTTCCACGCTGGTGCGCAGATCTTCCGCCAGCGTCTCGGTGGCCGGATCGAGTGTTTCGACGGCGGTCAGCAAAGTCAGGCAAAATTCACGCAGCGCAAACAAGACCTTGTCAACCGGGCCGTTCATATGCGCCCGCAACTGTTGGGCCGCCTCGGTCTTGCCCTTGGCCTCCAGATGTTCGGCCAAGGCGTTCGCCTTGTTCACTGGTTCATCCGCCATCTGAAACCTCCGTTAATGCTGCTAATCGCGCGGCAGGGCCAAAAACCCTGACCGAAAGCTGAGATATGGGCTCAGGATCACGCCCATGGCGATCCCCCAAATCACCAAACTAATCAAACTGGTAATTACAACTACCCGCACCAGTCGCACCCGATCGGGCACGCCGCGCCAACCGGTAACGGGATCGGCGTCTGCCACCGGGCGCACGCCCAGAGGCAGCACGGCGAACAACGCCACCCACCAAATCAAAATGAACAAAACGACGCTGGTGAACCAATTCATGGCGTGAAGATAGGATGAAATCGGCCCCAAGACCAGGGGCGGCGAA
>JAJZHU010000096.1 GCA_021798375.1 Pseudomonadota bacterium
CAGCCCCGCCGCGGGACCCAGATCGCCCGCGATTACAACGGTCCCGGGCGGGGTGCCCACGCCGAGGGTTGCAGGATTCGGCTTGGCGGCGTTCGGGCGGTAGTCGAAAAAGCCGTGGCCCGATTTCCGCCCAAGCCGTCCCGCCTCGACCAGGCCGCGCTGAACCACGGACGGACGAAACCTTGGGTCTTGGAAAAAGCCGTCATAGACCGATTGCGTCACCGCCAAATTCACATCATGGCCGATCAAATCCATCAACTCGCATGGCCCCATCGCAAACCCGCCGCAGTCACGCATCACCGCGTCAAGCGTCGCCGCGTCAGCGATGCGATCTTCCAGCAATCTCAGCGCCTCACCATAAAATGGCCGCGCGACACGGTTGGCGATAAAGCCCGGCGTCGATTGGCACACCACCGGCAATTTGCCCCAGCCACGCGCCCGATCGACAAGTTGCCCGATCACCGCTGGATCGCTCTGTGTGCCCGCCACAACCTCGACCAGTTTCATGCGCTGGGGCGGATTGAAAAAATGAAATCCGGCGAATCTGCCGGGATATTTCAATGCCGCGCCAAGAGCCGTGACCGACAGCGAAGATGTATTGGTGACAATGATGGCGTCGGAACGCACCACGGCCTCAACAGACACGAAAAGCGCGTTCTTCACCTTGAAATCTTCAATAATCGCCTCGATCACCAAATCCGATCCGGCCAGATCACCGATGTCTTTCGCGGCCTGGATGCGTTCGATGATGGCCGCCGCGGCAGACTCGGCGATACGACGGCGTTCGACCTGGGTGGCCAGATCCGCCTTTATGCCATCCAGGGCGGCGGCAATCAGTTCGTCCGTGCGGTCGTGGAGCCTGACGTTGCAACCCGCGGTCGCGGCCACGACGGCGATTCCCGCCCCCATCCGCCCGGCACCCACGATGGCAACATTGTACGAACTCATGCGATTGCTCCGAAATTATAACAGCGTATCGGATTATGCACCAAAATCCGCTCGATCAGCGCGGCATCGCCAACCCACTCCATGAACAAATCGGCCAACCCACCGGCATCGGGCGCATAAGCCCCCATGCGCACGAACGGCCAGTCCGATCCCCAGACGAGTTGGTCCGGATTGGCCTCGATCAGCGCATCGTGAAACGGCCGCAAAACATCCAAGGACGCCCCCATGGCAACGCGACGGCACAGAACGAGTTTCACCCACACGGCTCCCTCGCGCACCAGCGCAAGCAGCCGCCGGAACGCCGGATCGGCAAGCCCCCGGTCAAGCGCGAATCCTCCCATATGATCGAGCACCAGCGGCAACTGCCGGCGCTCGATCGCGGGCCATGCCTCCAACGTCTGATCGAGACTGGACCACAGCTCGGCGTGCCAGCCGCGCTCCACGAGGCGCGGGCCTAGTTCAAGCATCTGATCGATGCCGACCGCACCTGGCATCGGCGCACCGCTCACGGACTTTGCGGCGACAAAGCGCAGTCCCCGCACCCCGCCACCGCCCCAGGAATCAAGCCGGAGATCGTCGATATCGGCCCCGGCGGCGACGATGCCCCGCAAGCGCGCCCTGTCGTGTCCCAAAGCATCGAGAATGACACGCGGGTCTTCGCCATAAGGGGTCGGCTGCACAATCACGGCGCGCGCGGTTCCCACGCGATCGAGCATCGCGCGGTGAACCGCCGGGGTTGATAAAGGCGGGTCGTAAGCAGGTTGATGTGCAAAGGGAAAAACGCCACTTGGCCCGAATATATGGCTGTGACAATCGCACGCCCCCGGCGGCAACATATATCTGCGCGCCACGGAATGTTCTGTGCTCCCGATCGTGGACGGCGGCGTCATGCCCCCTGCTCCGCCTTTGCCGGTTGCGCCCCGGTCGCCGCGGCCAGGGGGGTGGGGCGTTCGGTTGGACCTTCCAAAATCCGCCACGAGGCAGAAGCATCAACAACCGGCGGAAGCGGGATATGATGCGCGTTCAGCATCATCGCCACCATGGTATAATATCCGACGAGGCTGGTCAGTTCGACCAATCCCAGCACGCCCAGCGCCGAATATGCCTGTTCGTAGGTTGCATCGCTCACTTGACCGCTTTGGATCAACTCGCGGGTAAATTCGTACACGGCATGTTCCAGCGGGTCGGGCAGATGCGGCGCGCGGCCTTGCCGGATCGCTTCGATGACGTCTTGTGGAATCCCCGCGGCGTAACCTTCATCGGCATGAACCCACCATTCCACCGCACTGTTCCAATAGCGGCCACAGGCGATGATCGCGAGTTCGCGCACGCGCGGCGATATCGACAGGCCATAGCGCAAAACCAACCCCAATGCATCCCAACGCTCGGCGATGGGCGTGGAATGCAGGGCGGCTCGCAGCGGCCCGACGACCTGGCCGCGCGGGCCGTTCGCGATTTTTCCGTAAAGCTCAATTTGCGCGACCGTCATATTTTCAACGGGAAAGAGGGGAATACGCGGCACCATGGATCTCCGGAAAACGTCCTGTATATTCTCGATGGTTGGAATTTATACCGCACCGCGGCGCGCAAGCGCGTCGCAAGCAGCGTCATCAATGCCCAATTCAGCCAATACCGCCGCCGTATGCTCGCCGAGCACGGGAGGACCACGATCGAAACTCAAAACCTCGCGTTCAAACCGCATCGGGCTCACGATTTGCGGCACGGTGCCGGCGGTCGGGTGGGGCAGATGGCGGACCATCCGCCGCTCGATAATCTGCGGATCATCCAGCAACGCCGCCACATCATTGATCGGCGCGCAGGGCACGCCGGCCGCATCGAAACGCGCGATCCAAACGGCGGCGTCTTGGCGCACCAAACAATCCGCAATGATCCGCGAAAGATCTGGAAGATTGGCAACTCTGGCCGCATTTGTGGCAAAGCGGTCTTCCTGCGCCAATGCAGCCGCGCCAATCGCTTCGCAGAATTTGGCAAACTGGCCATCATTGCCGACGGCAAGCGCTATTTTGCGATCCCGGCAAGCATAAACGTCTTGCGGTTGGATATTGGGGTGGCTGTTGCCATTCCGCTCCGGCGTCTTCCCGGTGATGAGATAATTCATCGCCCGGTTGGCAAGAAACGCCGCCTGCACGTCCAGCATGGCGATATCGATATAATCGCCCAGGCCGGTCTTTTCGCGATTGGCGAGTGCCGCCAGAACGGCGACGGCGGCATACATGCCCGTCATCAAATCGACAATGGGCACCCCGACCTTTTGCGGCCCGCCGCCAGGCACGTCATCACGTTCGCCGGTGATGCTCATCAAGCCGCCCATCGCCTGGATCATAAAATCATACGCCGCCTGATCGCGCCGCGGCCCGGTTTGACCGAAACCCGTCACCGACGCGTAAATCAGGCCGGGGTTCAAAAGCTTCAGGGTTGGGTAATCCAGCCCGAACCGCCGCAACGTGCCAACCTTGAAATTTTCCAGAATAATATCCGAACGCGCGGCGAGACTGCGCAGGATTTCCTGCCCCTCCGGCTTGGTCATATCAACCGTGACCGACCGCTTGCCGCGATTGACACACAGAAAATATCCCGCGTCGCGCATGCCCTCGGCTTCGATGAACGGAGGCCCCCAACTGCGCGTGTCGTCGCCCGCCCCCGGCCGCTCGATTTTGATCACGTCGGCCCCGAGATCGGCGAAAATCTGCCCTGCCCATGGCGCCGCCATGACACGGCTGAGATCCAGAACGCGGATATGTGACAGCGGCCCACTCATGAAATATCTACCCTTTTGGACATGGTTCGCCTTCAATCATTGGTCGGTCTTGTGGCAATCGCCGAGGCTCGCCGCTCGAATTGGCCGTGCCATGCCGCAAGGGCGGGCCGGCCTTCGCGCCAACCAATATCGGCAAAGCGAAAATCGGCGTAACCCAGCGCACAGCCAATCCCGGCGTCGCCAAGATCAAACGATCCATCCACCACCGCACCGGCCCAACGCTCAAGCTCGTCGAACGCGCAATTGAGCTTCTCGGCGAACGCGGCGATATGGGGCATCGAACGCGCGCCGTCCGGCCGCTGCCGTTCGTTGTTCCACAGCACCAGGATATCGTTGATCCCATCCCCGAACGCCTCACGCCGCAGCGCGTCCCAACGCGCCGCCCCCGCCGGCGCCAACAACCCGCTGTCCGGGTTCAGACTGGCAAAATATTGCGTTATCACGCTCGAATCATATAATATCACGCCATCATCGAGCACGAGTGTCGGCAGCCTGCTGAGCGGATTGTCGCGCATCAGCGCGTGATTGGGCCTGGTCATCGCAACCGTCGAGCGGATGTATTCCAACTGCCCAAGAATCCCCGCCTCATGCGCAACCAGCACGACTTTTCGCACAAACGGCGATCGCGGCGACCAATGCAGTTTCATCCGTCGGCTCCCTCACGCGGGCAATCCGCCCGGTTCACTCATTCCTATAGCACTATAACATAGGTTTTATAAACAACAATACCGGGAGCAATATTTGCTAACGGCAATCGCGGCCCCGGCGTCGCTGAAACATTATAACTAACTGTCCAATAAGAGTTATATCAAATCCGCGCCGGACGCCCGATGGATCTTCACAAACACGGTATATACCTATATCATAGGTCTAAAGGAGTTAGCGTATGGGGATCACCTCTGAACAAATTAGACGGGTCACGGCAGAACTCTACGATCGGTCGCTGCGGAAGATTCCCGACGAGACCAGACAAGCCCTGGAACGCGCAGCGGAAACCGAAACTAATCCGATTGCCAAAGGCACGCTAGCGGTGATGCTGCGCTCCGCCGCGGAAGCGGAAAAGTTTAGCCATTTCGTCTGCTCGGATTCCGGAATTCCGGTCTATTTCGTGAAAATCGGCACCAGGGTCCAATTCGACGGCCCGGTGAAACAAGCCATCGTCGATGGTTTCGCGGACCTTGTCGGCACCATCAATCCGCCAATGCTGCCGCATGTGACCAACCCGCTCACACTGGAGCGCGGTCATGCCGGCAAGGACATGCCGATCACGACTTTCGACTTGATCGACGACGCCGATTATATCGAGATTATCTGCTCGCCCAAGGCGCTGGGCTCCGGGCGTTGGGCGGCACTTGAGATATTCACCTTTCCGACACTGGAAACCATCGAAGCCTACATCCTCGATGTGGTGATGCGCGCCGGCCCGCAGCACTGTCCGCCGGTGGTCATCGGCGTTGGCATCGGCGGGACGTTCGATTATGCCGCCAAACTTGCCAAACAGGCGATGCTGCGCCCGGTCGGCGAGACAAGTCCCGAGCCCATCCTTGCGGCGATGGAACAGCGATTGCTGACCAAGGTCAACTCGCTCGGCTTCGGCCCAATGGGCACCGGTGGCGACACGACATCGATGGGCGTTCACATCGAATACGCCTCCGGCCACGGCTTCACGCCTGTCGCCGTATGCTTTAATTGCTGGATCAACCGCAGACGATCGGCGCGAATTTATAACGATGGCAGGGTGGAATATTTTGAGTGATCTTCAGATGCCTCCCGTGAAGCACCTCCGCGTTCCCGCAGGCAAGGAGGACGTGGAAGCACTGCGGCCCGGCGATTTTATCGTCCTCGACGGCGAGTTGGTGATCACCGCGGGGATTCCCACCTATGCCCGTCTCGCCCAATGCCTCAAAGACGGCACGCCGCCACCGATCGACATGAACGGCGCCGCCTTGCTGCATTTCGGCGGCATGAGCGAAATCGATGGCGACAAGTTTTCACTGCGTTACATCAACCCGACAACGAGCACACGATTCAACGGCGTCATGCCCGAATTGATCCGAGGCTTCGGGCTGCGCATCGTCGGTGGCAAAGGCGGGCTTGATGCCAACTGCGTCGCGGCGATGCGGGACAGCGGGTGCGTCTATCTCTCATTCATTGGCGGTGGATGCACGCTTTTCTCGGAATCGATCCGCGAAGTCATCGACATCGGCTGGAAAGACATGATCCCGCATTATCGCCTGCTCAAGCTGCGGGTCGAGGGACTCGGTCCTGCCGTTGTCGGCATCGATGCGCACGGCAACAGCCTTTATGCCGACAGCGAGCGCGCGGCACAGATCAATCTCAAGACGGCGCTCGCGGATAATGCATAAAAAGGGGGGCGTCATCAGACGCCCCCGTCACGGACATTCAAGATAATTACACGCTGACGATATAGCCCTGATAGTCGCGCAGGAAATTATTGGTCGGCGCTTCAAGCAAAAACGTGCCCGCAAAATCCTCGAACGGTTTAAAAAACGGATACTGCCGGTGCGTTGCCCAATCGGGGCAGGTATAGGCGGGCGGATGATCGATCACGGCATCGTGCCAGGCATCGAAATCTTCGTACCATAATTCCGACAGCCGGTGCCACATGGGAGGCTTGTCGCTATCGGTTCCAACCGCCTTGTGGCTGGTGAAACGCAACAATCCCGGTTGACGCAGCACTTCTTGGGCATGGGTTTCCAAATACCAGCGTTCGCCATCGGCGATCGAAACGCCTTCGGGATATTTAAACGCCACGAACCAACGCAAAATACTGGGATATTCATTCAGCGAGCGGTCGCCGCCTTTGAAATCCTCCGTCGCCCGCGCCGGAACCTCGATCCGGCACGCCTGGCGGATCCCATCCTTGCTGCCATACCACCTGGCGGAATCCGCATGAGTGCTGGCAAGGCCGATATTCCCGGCATATTCCGGGAAAAAAGCCTGGGGAAGGATGCCATGTTGCGGGTACCGATCCGCACTCCACAATTCGGTAACGCGCCAGTTGTAATAACCGTAATCGACGATTTCGGCCTGCATTTCCGGCGGCGGCGGAACAGCGCGATAGCTGTGATAGCGCGTCAGCCAGGGGCCGATCCGGCTGATCGCTTCGGGCGCATGTATCTGCATCAGCCAGCGTTCCATCACCGGCAACACATTCATGCTCTTGATGTTGATAATTAAGACGACTTTATTCATTGTGCAAAGACTCCGCAACGACAACAGCGATGGATGAACTTGGGTCGGCCTTGAGGACCGGCAGCGATTCAAGGGCGCGGCGACTGGGAAAGCGATATTTCCCAAGCATGAGGACCAGCAGCACCGCAACCGCGAGTGCGCCGGCAAAGACCGGCCCTGCCACACGATAACTGCCAAAATGGTCGTGAATGGCCCCCATCAACATCAGTCCGATCCCCGCGCCAAGATTTGATGCAGCAAAGATCAGTCCGTAAATGCCGGCAAATGCGCGCATGCCGAACAAGCGCGACACAAGATATCCGGCCAGCGCGATCTCGGCGCCCTGCCCCAATCCGCAAATCGCGGCGCCGATCAGCATCGTTGTGGCAAGCATCGTTGTATGCAGAATCACAAGGCCTACCAGGGCAAAAAGCAAAAACGGAAGAACAATCCTGGGGGATTCGACCCGATCGGCGATAAAGCCCGACAGCAATTGTCCGCAAACGCCGCCGGCGAAGATCAGGGAAATCGCGGTGGTGGCATTGGCGGCAGTGAAACCCCGCTCGGTCAGCATGGGAAACGCATGGACGATCGTGCCGATCAAGGTCATCGAGGCCAACAAAATCAGCGTGAACAGCACCCAGAAGGTCCGCGTCCTCACGGCGTGGCGAACATCCATGCCGGGAAGTTCGTTGTGGGCGGCGTGCGCCTGTAGCACCCTTGCCGGTTCGCGTACGCAATAGACGATCAATGGCAATCCGATCAGCAGGATCACGCAGCCCATCCCGGCGTAGGCGATGCGCCAATCATAGGCTTCGAGCAATCGCCGCACGAATTGCGGCATCAGCGACGAGCCAAGCCCGGCCCCCAACGCCACGCACAGGCTGAGCACCGTGCCGCGGCTGTGGCCGAACCACAGCGAGATCAGTTTCACATATCCGACCGAGGATTGCACAGCGGCGAGAAAACTTACCAGCAGAATGGCGGCCACAAGCTCGAACGGCGTCCGCGCCCCCGCGACGGCGAACTGAGATATGCCGAACACCAGCGCGCCGGGAACCAGCACGCGCCGCACGCCCCACCGGTCGATCGCGCGCCCGATCAGCGGAACAATCACGGCCACCACCGCCGGTGAGATCAGCAGCAATCCAGACACCTGTGTTCTGTCGAGATGAAAGCTGCGCGACCACGGCATGATGAACAGGCTCGCAATCGACGCGACCATCGCGTTCGGTCCGGTGAAGAACCC